>JAHIQV010000392.1 GCA_018903185.1 Gammaproteobacteria bacterium
ACATCGGGCGAATGAAGTTGCCTTCTTTGCTCAGCACCTCGCGTGCCGCACCGAAGTCGATCAGCACCGAACGGTTGTCGTCGGTGACGAAGATGTTGGCCGGCTTGATGTCGAGGTGCAGCATCTTGTGCTGGTGCACGATGCGCAGGCCGCGCAGTACCTCGTCGTACAGCGAACGGATGGTGGACTCGCGGAACACCTTCTGCTTCTTCAGTTCGCGTGCCGTGATGATGAACTCCTGCAGGGACGCGCCCTCCAGATAGTTCATGACCATATAGACGGTCTCGTTTTCGCGGAAGAAGTTGAGCACGCTCACCACCGACTGGTGAGAGATCTGTGCCAGGGCGCGGCCCTCTTCGAAAAAGCTCTTGAGCCCCAGCCGGTACAACGAGAGTTTTTCGGGCTGCACCTGCGGCAGCAATTCGCCCGGACCGCGTGTGGCCAGCGACGACGGCAGGTATTCCTTGACCGCGACCTGCTGCCCTTCGGTATCCACAGCCAGGTAGACCACGCCAAAACCACCGGCTGCGAGCTTGCGCACAATGCGATAGCCGCCGATCACGGTGTCCGGTGGCAGCGGTGCGGGTTTGACCTTTGACATAATTCGGATGGGTTCCGGAACGCCTCGTTTTGGACCACTCAACCTGATGGGACACAGTTCAATGGCAGTTTACAGCATGACCGGCTACGCCACGGCCCAGACCGGCGGGGCCGCAGCCACACCTGCCAGCGAGTCCCCGCGCGAAGCCAAACCGGGCCTGGGCATCGAAATCCGCTCGGTCAACAGCCGCTTTCTCGACCTGACTTTCAAACTCGCGGACGACCTGCGCGGCACCGAACCCGCCCTGCGCGAACTGCTGGGCGCTTCGCTCAAGCGTGGCAAGGTGGAGGTGCGGGCCTGGGTCGAGGGCCGCACCGACGCCGGACCACGCGCACCCAGCGCACCGGAGCTGCAGAAGCTGGTGAGCCTGCAGGACAACGTCCGCGCCTGGCTGCCCACCGCCGCCCCCCTGTCGGTGGCCGAGGTGCTGCAACTGACCACGCGCCAGACCGGCAACCCAGGCGAACTGCACGAAACCCTGCTCGCGCTGGCCCAGACGGGCCTGGACAAACTGCTCACCGCGCGCGAACGCGAAGGCCAGCGCCTGGCAGCCATGCTGCTGGACCGGCTCAAGCAGCTGCGCCAGCTCGCCAAAGACGCCCAGCCCCTGATTCCCCAACTGGTCGCGCAACAGCGGCAGCGCTTCATCGACCGCTGGAACGAAGCGCTCGGTGCCAGCGCGGCTGCCGGTGGCACCAGCAACACCCTCACCGGCGAGGCCGCCCAGGATCGTGCGCTGACCGAAGCCACCGCCTTCGCGATCCGCATCGATGTGGCCGAAGAACTGACCCGCCTGGACTCGCACCTGGTGGAAATCGAGCGCCTGATCAAGAAAGGCAGCGATGTGGGCAAACGCCTGGACTTCCTGATCCAGGAACTGCACCGCGAAGCCAACACCATGGGCTCCAAATCGTCGAGCCTGGAACTCACCCGCATTTCCGTGGACATGAAGGTGCTCATCGAACAGATGCGCGAGCAGGTCCAGAACATTGAATGACCCTATGGAATACCCAGGCAACCTGTTCGTCGTCGCAGCCCCCAGCGGGGCTGGCAAATCCAGTCTGGTCAAGGCGCTGATGGAGCTGGACTCCCGCGTCGTGCCCTCGGTCTCGCACACCACTCGTCCGCCACGTGGTCAGGAGCTGCATGGGCGCGAGTACTACTTTGTAGCCAGGGAAACCTTTGACCAGATGGTCATCCAGGGGGCTTTCCTGGAATGGGCCATGGTGCATGGCAACCGCTACGGCACGTCCAAACAGGCGATCGAGCAGCGCATGGCCCAGGGGGCCGACGTGGTGCTGGAGATCGATTTCCAGGGCGCGATCCAGGTCAAACGCATCTTTCCCAACGCGGTGCTGATCTTCATCCTGCCGCCGAGCTGGGAAGAACTGCGATCGCGGCTGGAGCGGCGCGCCGAGGACAGCGCCGAAGTCATCGAGCTGCGGCTGCAGAATGCCGCGTCGGAGATGATGCACGCGCGGGAATTCGACTTCGTTATAATCAACGAGTTGTTCGAGCGGGCCCTGTTTGACCTCAAGGCCATCGTCCATGCCCAGCGGCTCAAGTTCGCCGCCCAGCGTATCGCCCGCAGCGATACCTTCAAAGCGCTCAACATCCACTGACTCACCGCACACTACCGAGGCCCGCACATGGCACGCATCACCGTCGAAGACTGTCTGGAAAAGATCCCCAACCGCTTTCAGCTCGTGCTGGCCGCTACCTACCGTGCTCGCATGCTCAGCCAGGGCCATGCCCCCAAGATCGAGAGCAAGAACAAGCCCGGCGTGACCGCGCTGCGTGAAATTGCCGAAGGCAAGATCGGCATCGAAATGCTCAAGAAGGTGCCACTCTGATTCTTCAGGGTGCCCATGAAGAGCCCGCTCGCAAGCGGGCTTTTTTTCGCCTGTCGCTCTTGAGGCCGGATCGGTCCTTCAGGCCGCGCCAATGTTCGGCACCAGCGCTCCGGCATTCTGACCACTGCGCAGTGCGGCGGTGAACGCCAGCATGCGGTCGATCGGCAACCGGGCGCGCGGGATCAGCGCCGGATCCACGTGGATCTGGTTCAGGCCCTTTTCCAGCACCTGCGCCACGCCGGCCAGGCCGTTCATCGCCATCCAGGGGCAGTGCGCGCAGCTCTTGCAGGTGGCGCTGTTGCCCGCGGTCGGCGCCTCGATGAACACCTTGCCCGGATTCTGCTGGCGCAGCATGTGCATCATGCCGTTGTCGGTGGCGATGATGAACTCGTTCGCGTCCAGCTCCCGCGCCGCCTTGAGGATCGCCGAGGTGGAACCCACGGCGTCGGCCAGTGCCACCACATCGGCCGGGCTTTCCGGGTGCACCAGCACCTTGGCACCCGGGTGCTCCTTTTTCAAGGCTTCCAGCTCAAAGGCCTTGAACTCGTCGTGCACGATGCAAGCGCCGTTCCACATCAGCATGTCGGCGCCGGTTTCGCGCTGGATGTAGCCGCCCAGGTGCTTGTCGGGTGCCCACAGGATCTTGTGGCCCTTGTCCTTGAGCGCCTTCACGATATCGAGTGCGCAACTGGACGTGACCAGCCAGTCGGAGCGCGCCTTCACCGCGGCACTGGTGTTGGCGTAGACCACCACGGTGCGGTCCGGGTGGGCGTCGCAGAAGGCGCTGAAGTCGTCGATCGGGCAGCCCAGGTCGAGCGAGCAGTTGGCGTCCAGATCGGGCATGAGCACCGTTTTCTCCGGGCTCAGGATCTTGGCCGTCTCGCCCATGAAACGCACGCCCGAGACCACCAGCGTCTGCGCGGCGTGGTCGCGGCCAAATCGCGCCATTTCCAGAGAATCGCTCACGATGCCGCCGGTCTCGATCGCCAGGTCCTGCAGATCGGGGTGCACGTAGTAGTGCGACACCATGACCGCGTTGCGTTCCTTGAGCAGGCTGCGGATGCGCTCCTTCAACTCGGCGCGCTGCTTCGGGCCGGGCTCGACCGGCACACGCGCCCAGGCGTGTTTCGTCGGGCAGGCCGGCTGTTCGTATTCGACGTCGATGATGTCTGTGTTGCTCATGTCAGTTGCTCCATCCGCATCGAGAAATCGATGGCTTTCACGTCTTTGGTCAAGGCTCCGATGGAAATGCGGTCCACCCCGGTTTCTGCAAGGGTCCGCACCGTCTGCAGGTTCACGCCACCCGAAATTTCCAGGATGGCACGGCCCGCATTGCGGCGCACGGCCTCCTGCAGCGTCGGAATGTCCATGTTGTCGAGCAGGATCATCCTGGCGCCACAGGCCAGCGCTTCGTCGAGCTGCGCCAGGGTCTCGACCTCGATCTCGACAAAACGCGCCTGGGGCGCGGTTTCCTGAACGCGCTTCAACACGGCCGCCACGCCACCCGCGGCGGCGATGTGGTTTTCCTTGATCAGCACCGCGTCGTACAGACCGATGCGATGGTTCACGCCACCGCCGGTTTTCACCGCGTATTTCTGTGCCAGCCTCAGCCCCGGGATGGTCTTGCGCGTGTCCACGATGGCCGCGCGCGTGCCTTTGACAGCGTCAACGAACACCGCGGTCTTGGTTGCCACGGCCGAGAGCAGTTGCAGGAAGTTGAGCGCGGTGCGTTCGGCGGTCAGCAGGGCCTGGGCGTTGCCCGCGATTTCCAGCACCACCTGATCGGCGACACAACGCTGGCCCTCTGACACATGCCAGGTCAGGCGGGCCTTGGGGTCGCAGGCCAGCACGGCCGCCTCCACCCACGGCACGCCGCAGATCACGGCCGGTTCGCGCGCAAGGATGCGTGCATGGGCGCGGCGCGAGGGGTCTACCAGGGCCCCTGTGAGGTCGCCACCGGCCACGTCCTCGGCCAGTGCGCGGGACACATCGGCGCCCGCCAGTTCGGCCAGATCGGCGTCCGTGAATTCAGAGAGGTGTTTCATGGGTTGCAAGCATAACGGGATCGCATATAGTGCCCCCCATCCAAAGCCCACGCAAAGGGGAACCCCATGAGTCCACAGAAATCTGCCGCTCCGACCAGCGGAACGCCCTACGGCACCCTGCCGTCGGCATCGCCCATGCCGCAGCGCAAGCCGGTCAGCCTGCCTCGGTTGCAGGAGATGCGTGAGCGCGGTGAAAAGATCACCATGCTCACGGCCTACGACGCGACCTTCGCCGCCGTGGCCGACGCCGCGGGTGTGGAGTGCATCCTGGTGGGCGACTCGCTGGGCATGGTCTGCCAGGGCCTGTCCAGCACCACCGGCGTGACGCTGGACACCATGCGCTACCACACCGAAAGTGTGGTGCGTGGCCTGCAGCGCGTTCAGGCCACCGCCTGGGTGATCGGCGACCTGCCCTTTGGCAGCTACCACGAGAGCAAAGAGCAGGCCCTGCGCAGCGCCGCGGTGTTGATGCACGCCGGGGCCCACATGGTCAAGCTCGAAGGCGGCGGCTGGACCGCCGACACCGTGCGCTTTCTGGTGGAGCGCGGCATCCCGGTCTGCGCCCACCTGGGCCTGACACCGCAGACCGTGCACGCGCTCGGTGGCTACCGCGTGCAGGGCCGTGGCGACGCCGCTGCGTTGCAACTGCGCCGCCACGCCATCGAACTGCAGGACGCCGGCGCCGCCATGCTGGTGCTGGAGATGGTGCCCGCGGTCCTGTCGACCGACATCACCACCGAACTCAAGACCTGCCACACCATCGGCATAGGCGCCGGCAAGGGCACGGCAGGCCAGGTGCTGGTGATGCACGACATGCTGGGCATCAACCTCGGCAAGAATCCCAAGTTCGTGCGCAACTTCATGGAAGGCGCCAGCAGCGTGCGCGATGCCATGGCCGCCTATGTGGCGGCCGTGAAGGACGGCAGTTTCCCGGAGGACAGCCTGCACGCCTGGTGATCAAGCCCCGCCCCGCGGCGCCCCTCGAACAGACACCTCTTCTCTCATGCAACTCGTCCACACCATCGATGACCTGCGCACAGCCTTGCGCCCGTACAACTCGCCCGCCTTCGTGCCCACCATGGGCAACCTGCACGACGGCCACCTGGATCTCGTTCGCACCGCCCAACCGCTGGGTGATGTCACGGTGTCCAGCATCTTCGTCAACCGGCTGCAGTTCGCCCCCCACGAAGACTTCGACACCTACCCGCGCACCCTGCAGGCCGATTGCGCCCGGCTCGAGCAGGCGGGTTGCGACATCGTGTTCGCGCCGTCGGAAAAGGAGTTGTATCCCGCCCCCCAGGGGTTCAAGATCCAGCCGCCATCGGAGCTGGCCGACATGCTGGAAGGGCATTTCCGACCCGGCTTCTTCATCGGGGTCTGCACCGTGGTGATGAAGCTGTTCCAGTGCGTGTTCTCGGAAGCCAAGGGCCCGCGTTATGCCCTCTTTGGCAAGAAGGACTATCAGCAGCAGATGGTGATCCGTCGCATGGTGCAGCAGTTTGCCCTGCCGGTTCAGATCGTGGCCGGCGAAACACAGCGCGCCGCGGACGGCCTGGCGCTGAGTTCACGCAACGGCTATCTGAGCGAGAGCGAGCGTGCCGAGGCGGTGCAGCTGTCGCTCGCGCTGAGGGGTCTGGCGCGCGATGCGCTGGCCGCTGCGGCGAGTTTGCCCGACCACCGGTCCACCCTGGAGGAGAAGGCCATGAGGGCATTGGCAGGACGCGGCTGGCAACCCGACTACCTGACGGTTCGCCGCCGACAAGACCTGCAGGCGCCGACCAATGCCGACGCGACCACACCCGGCGCCCTTGTGGTGCTGGGCGCTGCCCGCCTGGGCAACACCCGATTGATCGACAATTTCGAGATCTAGACCCACCCCCACGCCGGGCTTCGCCCGTCACCCCCTCACGGGGGCCGCTCGCATCGCCCCCTGGGCCGGGGGGGGACGTGCCCTTAGGCGCGGCGCGGGGAGGGGGTAGCCTCGTCCTTCGGATCACGCCCCATCAACGCGGCCACCGCCTGGGCAGGCTGCAGCTGGCCGTCCAGCAACGCCACCACACCCGCCGAAATGGGCATGTCCACACCCAGCATCTGCGCGCGCTGCACCACGGTGCGCGCGCTGTAAACGCCCTCGGCCACGTGGCCCAGCGAGTCCACCGCCTGCTGCAGGCTCAAGCCCTGCGCGAGCAGCTGACCCACCTTGCGGTTGCGTGAGAGATCGCCGGTGGCGGTCAGCACCAGGTCCCCCAAGCCGGAAAGACCCATGAAAGTTTCGGCCCGGGCTCCCAGCGCCAGGCCCAGGCGCGTCATCTCGGCCAGACCCCGCGTGACCAGTGCGGCTCTGGCGTTGAGTCCGAGGTTCAGGCCATCACACAGGCCGGTGGCGATGGCCAGCACGTTCTTCACCGCGCCGCCCACCTCCACGCCCACGATGTCTTCGTTGGCATAGACCCGCAGCGTGGGGCTGTGAAAGGCGGTCACCAGCGCCTCGCGCACGCCGGCGTGCTCGCTGGCAGCCACCAGGGCGGTGGGCTGACCACGCGCCACTTCCTGCGCAAAGCTGGGGCCGCTCAGCACGCCTGCCTTCAGCCCAGGGGCCACATCAGCCCGGATTTCGTGGCCCAACAGGCCATGGGTGCCGCTGCCCGCGCGTGCAGCCTCAAAGCCCTTGCACAACCAGGCGACGGGCGCCGCCAGCCCGTTCAGGTGTTCCAGCATGCTGCGCAGGGCGACCTTGGGTGTGCCTACGACGACGAGGTCGGCACCGGCCAGCGAAGGCCACTCGCCCCCCCAAATCTGCAGCGCGGGCGGGAACGGTATGCCAGGCAGGTAGCGCCGGTTTTCCCGGGTGGCCTGCATGTCAGCCACCTGCGAACCATCGCGTGCCCAGAGGCTGACGTGATGCGGCTGGCTGGCAGCGCTGATGGCCAGCGCCGTGCCCCAGGCACCTGCCCCGAGAACGACGATCTTCATGCGGTGCGGCTAACCTGACCGGCTTACTGCGTGACGATACGCGGCGCGTCTTCAGCCGCCTGCGCCTGCTGCTGCTCGTACATGGCCTGGAAGTTGATTTCCGCCAGGTGCACCGGCGGAAAGCCGGCGCGCTGGACCAGGTCGGCCACGTTGCCGCGCAGGTAGGGATAAACGATCTGCGGACAGGCGATGCCCATGATCGGACCCATCTGTTCCTGCGGCAGGTTGCGGATTTCAAAGATGCCGGCCTGCTTGGCCTCAACCAGGAACACCGTCTTGTCCTTGATCTTGGTCTGCACCGTGGCAGTCACGCAAATCTCGTACACGCCATCAGCCACCGGGTTGGCTTCCACGCCAAGCTGGATGTCCACCGAAGGCTGTTCCTGCTCCAGCAGGATGCCGGGCGAATTGGGCTGCTCCAGCGAAGCCTCCTTGAGGTAGATGCGCTGGATCTGGAAAGTGGGATCTTGGTCGGCCATGAGGGTCTTTCAGGAAGTCAGAAATAACAAAACCCGCCGGGGAGAAAACGTTCCCGCAGCGGGTACAGCGCCGATTATCTCAGCAGCGCCAGGGGTGGGCTCAAGATTGCAGCAATGGCGCCAGACCACCCCGACCATCCAGCGCATGCAGGTCATCGCAACCACCGACGTGCAGGTCACCGATGAAGATTTGCGGCACGCTGGTGCGCCCGGTCAACTCCGTCATGCGGGCGCGCACATCGGGTTTGCCATCCACCACGATTTCTTCGTAGTTGGTCACGCCCCGTTGCTGCAGCAAGGCCTTGGCCCGGCTGCAAAAAGGGCAATAGTCACTGGAATAGATTTTGACGTGGGCCAATTCAAAACTCCTCATACAAATATGAACCAAGAACTTCGCCGGAGCACGTGCCTGATCCAGCACACGCCGATGAACCGGCTTCGCCGGGCCAAAGGCGTGGTCCCCCTGGGGGGGGAAGACGCGAAGCGGCGCAGGGGGGTGATTATTTCTCCACCGGCATGCTGGCCGCACGCCAGGCGCCGAGTCCCCCGGAAAGGGAGTGGGCGTTTTCGTAGCCCAGCTTCTTGGCCACCGCCACCGCCCGGCGCGAGCGCATGCCCGAAGCGCAAACCAGAATCACCGGCGTGGCCTTGTTTTTCACCAGGCCGGGCAATTTGGCCTCCAGCTCGGAAAGTGGCAGGTTTTTGGCCCCCGCCACATGACCGGCGGCGAACTCGTCCGAGCCACACACATCCACCACGGCGGCTTTTTCGCGGTTGATCAACTGCACCGCTTCGGTGACATTGACCGATCCGGCGCCCGCGCCACCCGACAAGGCTGGCCACATCAGCAGGGCCCCGGACGTCAGCGCCACGGCGATCAACATCCAATTTTCGATAAAGAAACTCACAGGAACGACCTTTCAGTTAAGCCGTGGATTTTAGAATGTATGGCTGGCCTGTGCTGGCTGGTCATCTGGCCCGGGGTACCCGGGTCCGTCATTTGTTCTTTACGCCCCCCTTCATCCATGTACAAACTCGTCCTGATTCGCCACGGCGAATCCACCTGGAACCTTGAAAACCGCTTCACCGGCTGGACCGACGTCGAGCTCACGCCCACCGGCGTCTCGCAGGCCATGTCGGCCGGCAAGCTGCTCAAGGCCGAGGGCTACGAATTCGACATCGCCTACACCTCGGTGCTCAAGCGCGCGATCCACACCCTGAACTACTGCCTGGACGAGATGGACCGCGCCTGGCTGCCGGTGGTGAAGGACTGGCGCCTGAACGAACGCCACTACGGCGACCTGCAAGGCCTGAACAAGGCCGACATGGCCAGACAGTTCGGCGACGAACAGGTGCTGATCTGGCGCCGCAGCTACGACACGCCGCCGCCCGCACTGGAGGCCAGCGACCCGCGCAGCGAACGCAGCGATCGCCGCTACGCCGCCCTCCAGCCCGGGCAGGTGCCGCTGACCGAGTGCCTCAAGGACACCGTGGAGCGCGTCATGCCATTCTGGAACGAGGTGCTGGCCCCCACCATCCAGAGTGGCCAGCGCGTGGTGATCTCCGCCCACGGCAACAGCATCCGCGCCATGGTCAAGTACCTGGACGGTGTTTCCGACACCGACATCGTCAACCTGAACATCCCCAACGGCATTCCGCTGGTCTATGAGCTGGACGCTGACCTCAAGCCGATCAAGAGCTATTACCTGGGCGACGCCGAAGCCGCCGCGCGGGCTGCCGCGGCCGTTGCGGCACAGGGGAAAGTGTGATCCTGGCCGGTTGCCCGGCACGCTGAAACCGGTTCGCGCAACACGCACGGAACCGAATCCCGGCATGGCGCTCCAAGGTGTATATTGACCCGCCGGTGAAGTCGGGTGTTCCTGACGCGCTGGCGTCTTTTTTAAGGTGTTTCCATGGGCAAGCAAGTGAGTCACAGGTTGAAGATTGCGGGATGGGTGGCCGTGGGCGCCGTCGCCGGAGCCCTCACGACGGTGCAGTTGCAGGCCGTCGCGCGCAACACGCTGGCCCCGCTGCCTCTGGAAGAGCTGCAGCAGCTCGCCGCGGTGTTCGGCATGGTCAAGACCGACTATGTGGAGCCAGTGGACGAAAAGCAGCTGATCTCCGACGCCATCACGGGCATGGTCGCCAGCCTGGACCCGCATTCCCAGTATTTCGACAAGAAGTCGTTCAAGGAATTCCGCGAGGGCACCAGTGGCCGCTTTGTCGGCGTGGGCATCGAGATCACCATGGAAGACGGCCTGGTCAAGGTGGTCACGCCCATTGAAGACTCGCCCGCGTTCCGCGCCGGCCTCAAGTCGGGCGACCTCATCACCAAGATCGACGACACCGCGGTCAAGGGACTGAGCATCAACGATGCCGTCAAGCTCATGCGCGGCGAGCCGCGCACCAAGGTCTTGCTCACGATCTTCCGCAAGGACGAAAACCGCAGCTTCCCCGTGACGATCACGCGCGAGGAAATCAAGACCCAGAGCGTGAAGACCAAGCTCGTCGAGCCGGGTTACGCCTGGGTGCGCGTTTCGCAGTTCCAGGACCGGACGATCGAGGATTTCTCCCGCAAGGTCGAAGCGCTGTACAAGGAAGATCCGAAACTCAAGGGCGTGGTGCTGGACCTGCGCAACGACCCGGGTGGCCTGCTGGACGCGGCGGTGGCCCTGTCGGCCGCCTTCCTGCCGGAAAACGTGACCGTGGTGTCCACCAACGGCCAGCTCGCCGACAGCAAATCGATCTACACGGCCGCTCCGCAACATTACCTGCGCCGCGGCGGCACCGACCCGATCAAGCGCCTGACCGAAAACACCAAGGGCGTCCTGAAGACCGTGCCGCTGGTGGTGCTGGTCAACGAAGGCTCTGCCTCGGCCAGCGAGATCGTCGCTGGCGCCCTGCAGGATCACAAGCGGGCCACCATCCTCGGCAGCCAGACCTTTGGCAAAGGCTCGGTGCAGACCGTGCGTCCCCTGGGCCCCGATACCGGCCTGAAGCTCACCACGGCCCGTTACTACACGCCGTCGGGGAAATCGATCCAGGCCACAGGCATCGTGCCGGATGTGATGGTCGACGAAACGCTGGAAGGCAACGTGTTCGCTGCCCTGCGCACGCGCGAAGCCGACTTGCAGAAACACCTCGGCAACGGCAATGGGGCCAAAGCCACCGAACAGCCCATGACCGACGCCGAACGTGCTGCCGAACAGCTGCGCGAGCAGGAGCGCGAGCAGGCCCGCAAGCGGCTGGAAGAAGAGTCCAGGAAGAACCCGGGTCAGCGCCTGGTGCCCGAATTCGGCAGCGAAAAGGACTTTCAGCTCCAGCAGGCGCTCAACCAGCTCAAGGGACGCCCGGTGATGGTGAGCAAGACGCTGACCGAGCGGCCTCCCGAGAAGAAAGAAAACTGAAGCCTGCCTGAACGGCATCCGTCAGCACCGGGAAACCACGCCTTTGGACGACCAGCAGCTCCTGCGCTACTCGCGCCACATCCTGCTCAACGAACTCGGGGTCGAAGGCCAGGAGCAGTTGCTGGCTTCGCACGCACTCGTGATCGGCGCAGGTGGCCTGGGTTCACCCGTGGCGCTGTACCTGGGTAGCGCGGGCGTGGGCCGCATCACCGTGGTGGACCACGATGTGGTGGACGAGACCAACCTGCAGCGCCAGATCGCCCACAACCTGGCCCGCGTGGGGCACCCCAAGGCCGAATCGGTGCGCGCAGCCATCGGCGCCATCAACCCCGACCCCGAAGTGATCACGGTGGTGCAACATGCCGACGCCACCCTGCTCGACGCGCTCGTGCCCACGGCCGACGTGGTGATCGACTGCACCGACAACTTTGTCACCCGCCATGCCATCAACCGCGCCTGCGTGAAGCACCGCAAGCCGCTGGTTTCGGGCGCGGCCATCCGCATGGACGGTCAGCTCAGCGTGTACGACGCCAGGAACGATGACTCCCCCTGCTACGCCTGCGTTTTTCCGGAGAGCAGCGATGTGGAAGAAACCCGCTGCGCCACCATGGGTGTGTTCGCACCACTGGTGGGCATCGTCGGCACCCTGCAGGCCGCCGAGGCGCTCAAGCTGCTCACGGGCCTGGGTTCGCGCCTGACCGGGCGGCTGCTGATGATCGACGGGCGCGACATGGCGTTCACCGAAATCGCCCTGCCCCGCCATGCGCAGTGCGCGGTGTGCGGCACCACGGCAACGACCGCCTGATCACGGCAGCGGGCAAGGCCCGTGACGCCGCCGGAAGTCGCGCGGCACTTCAGCATCCCGTTCGGCGAAAACACCTTTGCGCTGCGCACGGGCCTTGCCTTCCTGACCGGCATAGATCCCTTCGCTGTAGCGCCAGTGGTAAGCCCAGGCATGTCCTCTCAAGACCAGCCAGGCACCCACGTCCTCCCGCCGATGGGTCAGGTGCACCAGCGCACGCCCGTAGTGGTCGTGCTGGCGTTCGTTCACCGTCACCACCTGCCGGAGCACGCGTGCGGCCAGGGCATCGCGCGAGGCTGTTCCACCGGTCTGGCAGATTTCGGGGGCATCCAGACCGTCCAGCCGCAACTTGCGGTATTTGCCGCCTTCCAGGGGTTTGACCCACAGCGTGTCGCCGTCGAACACCCGCGTGACACGTGCCTCATAGACATGGGGCGCCTGCGGACGAACAGTGCCCGGCGGTTCCTTCGAACGCGGTTGTGCAACGGCCGGGATCTGGAGGAGCAGTCCGAAACAAGACCACAGGACAGGAACAGGCGACAGGCGAAACAAGGAACGCTGGGGGAACGACATGGCCCGAGTCTGCCAGCATCGCGCACGGTTGCCACGCGCCAGACGCGCTGGCGCGTCATACCGCCATGTAACGACCGGGACGGTGGTTGATGGCCAGCGTCATGTTGAGCACGATGGCCCCCACAACCGACCAGATGATCTGCTGCCAGTCCACCACGGCGAACGCGGCCAGCACGATGGCGCAGTCAAACGCCATCTGCACGTGGCCGGCGCGCCACCCAAAGCGCTCCTGCAGGTACAGCACCAGCACGTTGAACCCGCCGAGGCTGGCCCGGTGGCGAAACAGCATCAGCATGCCCGCGCCCATGAGCAGCCCGCCGGCGACAGCGGCAAAGCCGGTGGAAAGTTTGCCGAAGGTGATCCACTCTGGCACCCACTGCGCCAGCAGGGCCAGCAGGGCCACCGCGGCAAAGGTCTTGGCCGTGAACACCCAGCCCATGCGCTTGAAGGCCAGGCCGTAAAACGGCAGGTTGATCAAGAAAAAAACCAGGCTGAAGTTCCAGCCGGTGGCGTAGTGCAGCAAGAAGGCCAGGCCGGCCGTGCCGCCGGTCAGCAGGCCGGTGTGGCGGAACATGATCACGCCCAGAGCCACAAACAGCGTGCCCGTGAGCAGGGCCTGCGCGTCTTCGTGCAACTGGTGCTGGGCCGGTGATGCGGCGCCCGACGCACCAAGACCTTCAACCGACTTTACGGCCATGGGTGAGGGGCTGCGGCGCAGCCTGGTCAGGGAAGGGAACACGGCAGGTCTCACAAGGCTGGGGAAACAGCCGCGAAGTATCGGCGCTGGGCAGCACAGCACGCTTGACCCAGGTCAGTGAAAGCCCTGCTCGCGCCGCCGGCCGGGACGAACGGTCTGCCGGCGCACCCGCTCAGGCCGTGACGATCCAGCCTTCCAGGGGATCGAACGCGGGCAAACCGTAGCGCGGGTGACCCGCTTCATGCTGGTGCTGCGCCCAGGCCGCCTGCAACAGGCAGAGCACCGCATCCAGCGCATCGCCGCTGGCGTCGTCGGCCAGTCCGTCGCGCTGGGCATGCGAGAGTTTCAGGCGCAGGCCGGTGGTCTGCAGCAGCGGCGCCTGGCCGCCCTCCAGCGCGTGGATGAGGGTCTTGCGCGCGATCAGGCGCTCGGGCGTCTGCTTCGCCTTCTCGTCGCTCTTGTAACTGGTGGTGCCGAGCACGCTGCGCGCCAGCAGGCCGGGATAGGCCTCCAGGGCCACACGCGCCGGGTCACCCGCCTGCAGACCCGGCAAGGTGACACCGGCAGCGATCAGACGGTGCACACCGGCGTGCAGCATGAACGCCACCGGCGGATTGACCCACTTCATGCTCGGGCTCGATCCGGCCGGCCCGTCGGTGGCGCGGTGCGCGAACTTGCCACCCACCGGGCGCGCGGAGCAAAAACCGGCAAAAGTTTCGCGGATGTCGTCGCGGCTGAGGCTGGCGTAGTGGGCCATGCACGCGGCCCAATCGGTCGGCCAGCCCAGCGCCACCACCAGTTCGCGCGGCAGGCCGAAAGGCAGGTCGAAGCCGCCCACCCAGGCGCCAGCGTCCTTCAGGCGATCACCCCAGGCATCGAGCGTCTCAAAGTGCTCGATGCGTTCGAGCAACACCCGGCCTCGGTCTGTGTGACCAACCGCCAAGGTGATGGGCTTGCGCCGGGACGGCGCACTGGTGAAGTCGCAACCGAGCAGCGTCGGCCGCTGCGGATCAGGCACGACCAATGATGCTGGCCGTGGCCATCAGCTCTTCGAGCAGGGCCAGCGAGACCTTGCCCGAGACGCCGTAGGGATCGAACTCCGGGCGCTCGGAGTACTTGAGCACGATGGAGGTGTTGAGCTTGGACAGGTTGACCTGCCCCATGGTCCAGCCGCCAAAGCGGCGCTCGGAAATTTCTTCGTAGTGCAGCAGCACCACGTCGGTGTGTCGCGCGTCTTCGACAATGTGGTTGTAGAGCTTGTTGACCGCTTCACGACCACCTTCGATCGCCTGCAGGAACACGCCGCCGCCGTAGCAGAGCACGCCGGTGATGCCGTTGCCCATGTTGTGCGAGCGCGAGGTTTCGAGCACCGATTCGATGGTCTTGGCGCAATCCTTGTCGATTGCCCGGCTGACATAAAGCAGACGTACCAGCATGGTGTGTTCTTCTGAATCAACGGGGAATGAGGGAGAGGAATTCGCGGCGCAGGTTCGGGTCTTTCAGGAACACCCCGCGCATGACCGAGTTGATCATCTTGCTGTCCATGTCTTTCACACCGCGCCAGGCCATGCAGTAGTGGCTGGCTTCCATGACGATGGCCAGACCGTCGGGCTGGGTCTTTTCCTGGATCAGGTCGGCCAGCTGTACGACCGCCTCCTCCTGGATCTGCGGACGGCCCATGATCCATTCGGCCAGGCGAGCGTACTTGGACAGGCCGATGACGTTGGTGTGTTCGTTGGGCATGACGCCGATCCAGATCTTGCCGATGACCGGGCAGAAGTGGTGGCTGCAGGCGCTGCGCACGGTGATCGGGCCGACGATCATCAGCTCGTTGAGGTGCTCGGCGTTGGGGAATTCGGTGACGCTGGGCCCGTGCACATAACGGCCGTTGAACACCTCCTTGAGGTACATCTTGGCCACCCGGCGCGCGGTGTCGCCGGTGTTGTGATCGCTCTCGGTGTCGATCACCATGCTGTCGAGCACGCCCTGCATCTTGACCGTCACCTCTTCAAGCAACTGCTCCAGTTCGCCGGGTTCGATGAAGCCGGCGATGTTGTCGTTGGAGTGAAAGCGGTGGCGCGCGGCCTGGATGCGTTCGCGGATTTTGACGGACACGGGCACGCCCTGGTCATCGTCGTTGGGGTCGGCGGTGGTCATGTCGGGTTCGGTTTTCATGAGCATGGGTCATGCTAACACCCGCCCCC
>JAHIQV010000393.1 GCA_018903185.1 Gammaproteobacteria bacterium
CGAGGGTCAGGCCACGGGTGTGAAGAGCAAGGCCATGACCAGCCCCTGCGGCAAGATCCGCATTCCGATCAATGAAGAAGGCAACGAGAAGGCCGGCCAGATCCAGGAGTACCTGGACCGCTACCACGGCGAGGGCATCCAGCACATCGCCATGGGCTCGACCCACCTCTACGACACGGTCGATGCGCTCGAACTCGCCGGGGTGAAGCTGCTCAACACCAGCGACACCTACTACGAACTGCTCGACAAGCGCATTCCCGGCCACGGCGAAAACGTCGCCGAGCTGCAGCAGCGCAACATCCTCGTGGACGGCAAGCCCGGCGAACTGCTGCTGCAGATCTTCAGCGAGAACCAGCTCGGCCCGATCTTTTTCGAGTTCATCCAGCGCAAAGGCAACGAGGGCTTTGGCGAGGGCAACTTCAAGGCGCTGTTCGAGACCATGGAGCTCGACCAGATGCGCCGTGGGGTGTTGGCGACGGGAACCAGGGCTGAATAATCGCCGGCCAGGCGCGGAGGTCCATCGCCTGCCCGAAGAAGCACTGGCTCTTCGCGCCAGCGCTCAGGCTGCTGATGGTCGGATCAACAAGGCCAGCGTCTCGCGCATCACCTGGGGGTGAAACGCCATGGCCACGTGCGACACGCCAGGCACATGGCGGTTGTCGGCGCCCGGCAGCATCGCCGTGGCGGCGGGGAACACGATGTTGTCCGCGTTGGAATACCAGCAGACAAAGCGGTCGTAGCGGTTGTTCGGCGCTGTCACAGCCTCACGCGCCTGGAGTGAGCGCAACCAGTCCCCTCCGATCCGCATCTGGCGACCGTTGTCCACGCGGCTGAACTGGGCCAGCCAAGTGCCGTGGTGCGGCGAGCCGATGGTCACGATCCGGCTCACCCGCTGGTCCGCACCGGGCACCGCGTCCAGCCAGGCGCGCGCCGCCAGGCCGCCCATGCTGTGACACACCAGCATCGGCGGCTGGCCGGTGAGCGCGTGCGCGCGCCGCACGGCGTCGTCGATCAAGGGCACGCCTTCATCTATCGAACCGAACACCGGTTCCAGATTCACCGAGGTGTAGGGCACGCCGCGCTGCCGCAGCTCGTGCATCCAAGGCAGCCAGAAGCCGCGGTTGCACACAAAGCCGTGCACGAACACCAACGCTGTGCAGCCCGGTGCCGGCGGCACGTCTTCATCCGGCAGACAGCGCCAGCGAAACGGCTGCCGCCAGGAAAACACCCGGGGGGCCACCCGCACCTCCTGCCACCAGGCGCACAACAGGGTTCCCGCATGGGCACGGGGTGTCGGGTCGCTCCGGTTCACCACGCCGACCACCACAAACTCCAGCGCCAGCACCAAGGCATAACCCCCCAACATGGCCAGCACCCCCAGCAACGCAGCGGGGCGGGACCAGCTCCACGCCCACAGACTCCAGCCCGCGGCCAGTGCCAACGACCCGAGCATGAGTCCTTGCTGCAGGCGTGCGAGTCCGGAAACGCGGTGGACCGCGGCCCGCCCGTTGGGATCAGCAACTTGTCTATCGAACATCGTTGAACTATCGCACGCCATCGCCGGATGTTGCCTGCACGGTGATAGAGCGCACGCCCTAGCGGAACGGTCTGTTGCAGCGGTAGACTGGTTCTCAATGAACGCCGTGACCAGCGCCGCAGATCAGATCCGCATGCATCTGCAGCGTGTGGCGCATCTGCGTGAGCAGGCCCTCGACGCCGGCTTGGCCAGCGCCGTGCACCAGGTCAAGCAGCTGCAGGCGAGGCGCTTTCGCGCCACCTACGCCGACTTCCTTGTCCAGCCTCGCTACGCGGAAGCCACCCGTTTTTTCCTCGACGAGCTCTACGGTGAGCACGACTTCACCGAGCGCGATACGCAGTTCGGGCGCATCGCGGGGGCCATCGAACGCATGTTTCCGGACGCTGTGGCGGAGCTCGCGGTGGATCTGGCCGAGACCCACGCGCTCACCGAAACGCTGGACCACCAACTGGCGACGCACTGGTTGGCCCAGGACAGTGGCTGCAGCGAAGCCGAGCGCTATGTGCGCAGCTGGCGCCTCACCGGTGAACGCCCGCTGCGCGACCGGCAACTCTCGGTGGTGAAACACATGGGCCGCGAACTGCAGCGGCTGACCCGGATGAGGTCCCTGTCCATCGCGCTCAAACTCATGCGAAAGCCCGCGCAGGCGGCCGGCCTGTCTTCTTTGCAACAGTTTCTGGAGAGCGGGTTTTCGGCTTTTTCCTCCCTGGGCGACGCCCAGGCGTTCCTGGCGACCATCAACGAGCGCGAGCACGCGTGGATCGATACCCTGTTTGATGCCGCGCCAGACAGCTGCCAGCGGGCGCTCGCCGACGAGCTGGCGCGGGCCTGAGTCGCTTCAGCGCCCTCTGTGCTTTGGGTGACACGGTCCTAGGGCTGGCCCTGTGTGCCAACG
>JAHIQV010000394.1 GCA_018903185.1 Gammaproteobacteria bacterium
CGATAACTTGATCGAATTGAGGCGCACGGGAATTCGGTCGCGGGAAGCTAACTGTTTGATTTGTAACGATAATCCTCCCCCGAGCGGGGCCGGACCGCAAGCCGCATGATACCGTGTCCGCCTGGCCTTGAGCCCGCCCCGGGAGGGCCTGAAGCGGCCTTGGGATAATCGGCGCCATGAATCCCAAGTTGCCCCTCCTGCAGCCCTACCCGTTCGAGCGGCTGCGCCAGCTGTTTGCGGGCGTCACGCCCAACCCGGCCCACCGCGCCATCAGCCTGGGCATCGGCGAACCCAAACACGCCACGCCCCAGTTGCTCAAGGACGCGCTGGCCGCAGCACTCGACACCGGCCTCACCGGCTACCCCGCCACCGCCGGCGAGCCCGCGTTGCGCGAAGCCTGTGCGGCCTGGCTGCAGCGGCGCTACGGCGTCACCGTGAGCCCCGCCAACCAGGTGCTGCCGGTGAACGGCTCGCGCGAGGCGCTGTTTGCCTTCGCCCAGACGGTGCTGGACCCGACACAGCCTGGTGCCACGCTGGTTTTTCCCAATCCGTTCTACCAGATCTACGAAGGCGCGGCCCTGCTCGGTGGCGCCCAGCCGTACTACGTGCCCAGCGTGCCGTCGCGCAACTTCGCGGTGGACTGGGACAGCGTGCCGGAAGACGTCTGGGCCCGCACGCAGCTCATCTTCGTCTGCTCGCCCGGCAACCCGACCGGCGCCGTGATGCCGCTGGACGAGTGGAAAAATCTGTTCGAACTGAGCGACCGCCACGGCTTTGTGATCGCGTCCGACGAGTGTTACTCCGAAATCTACTTCCGCGACGAACCGCCGCTGGGCGGGCTGGAAGCGGCCGTGAAGCTCGGACGCACCGATTTCAAAAACCTCATGATGTTCACCAGCCTGTCCAAGCGCAGCAACGTGCCCGGGTTGCGCAGCGGTTTTGTGGCCGGCGATGCGGCGCTGATCAAGGCCTTCCTGCTCTACCGCACCTACCACGGCGGCGCCATGGGTCCGGCGGTGCAGGCCGCCAGCGTGGCCGCCTGGGGCGACGAAGACCATGTGATTCACAACCGCCGGCAGTACCGGGAGAAGTTTGCCCAGGTCACACCGCTGCTGGCCTCGGTGATGGAGGTGGCGTTGCCCGACGCGGCCTTCTACCTCTGGGCCGGCGTTCCTGAGGCCTTCAATCACCGGATTCCTGGCCTGAGCGCCGACGAAGCGTTCGCCCGCGAGCTGCTGGCTCAATACAATGTGACGGTTCTGCCCGGCAGCTACCTCGCCCGCGAGGCCCAGGGTGTCAATCCGGGCCGCGGCCGGGTGCGCATGGCCCTGGTGGCCGAACCCGCCGAATGCCTGGAAGCCGCCGGCCGCATCGTCGAGTTCCTCTCGCCGCGCGCCTGAGACCCTTTCCGTTCCATCCAACTCTTTCTGACCGTTCGAGACAACATGACCCAACAACTGCAAACCCTGATCGACAACGCCTGGGACCAGCGCGCCGACCTGTCCCCCGCCACCGCACCCAAAGAAGTGCTGGACGCCGTGGAACACGTGATCAGCGAACTCAACACCGGCAAGCTGCGCGTGGCCACCCGCGAAGGCGTGGGCCAGTGGACGGTGCACCAGTGGATCAAGAAAGCCGTGCTGCTGTCGTTCCGCCTGAAGGACAACGAGATGATGGGCAGCGGCGACCTGGCCTTTTACGACAAGGTGCCCACCAAGTTCGCCCATCTGAGCGAAGCCGAGATGAAAGCCACCGGCGTGCGCGTGGTGCCGCCGGCCGTGGCCCGCCGCGGCAGCTTCATCGCCAGGGGCGCGATCCTGATGCCCAGCTACGTGAACATCGGCGCCTACGTCGATGAAAACACCATGGTCGACACATGGGCCACCGTCGGCTCCTGCGCCCAGATCGGCAAGAACGTGCACCTGTCCGGCGGCGTCGGCATCGGCGGCGTGCTGGAGCCGCTGCAGGCCGGCCCCACCATCATCGAAGACAACTGCTTCATCGGCGCGCGCTCCGAAGTGGTCGAAGGCGTGGTGATTGAAGAAAACTCGGTGATCTCCATGGGCGTCTACATCGGCCAGAGCACCCCGATCTACGACCGGACGACCGATACCGTGAGTTACGGTCGCGTGCCGTCTGGCTCGGTGGTGATCAGCGGCAGCCTGCCCAAGGACGGCGGCAAGTACAGCCTGTACGCGGCCATCATCGTCAAGCGCGTGGACGCGCAGACGCGATCGAAGACCAGCCTGAACGACTTGTTGAGGGATTGAGTCCCCCCTGCGCCGCTTCGCGTCCCCCCCCGGGGGACAACACCTGCGGCCCGGCAAAGCCGGTTCCGCGGTGTTCTGGCCTCAAAGCACGGTCGCCGATGAGATTTTTTTTTGAGTTCTTGAAAGGTCTGGCATGAGCAGCGGAACGATGGAGCGCATCCTGCGCCTGATGGCCGAAAAGAAGGCTTCGGACGTGTACCTGTCGGCGCACGCGCCGGCCATGATCAAGATCAACGGGCAGACGCTGCCGATCAACAGCCAGGTGATGCCGCCGGAGGCGCCGCTGAACCTGCTGTCCGAAATCGTGCCGCCCACTCGCATCGAGGAACTGCGGGAAACCGGTGAGCTCAACATGGCCGTGCCGCTGGAGGGTGTGGGCAATTTCCGCGTCAGTGCGATGCGCCAGCGCAGCACCTACGCTGTGGTCATGCGCTTCATCCCGGGCGATGTGCCCTCGCTGGACTCCCTGAACGTGCCGCCCGTGCTGTCGGATCTGGTGATGGAGAAGCGGGGACTGGTGTTGATGGTCGGTGCCACGGGCGCTGGCAAGACCACCACGCTGGCGGCCATGATCGACCTGCGCAACGAACTGAATACCGGCCACATCCTCACCATCGAGGACCCGATCGAATACGTCTACCGCAACAAGAAGTCGGTCGTCAACCAGCGTGAAATCGGCCCC
>JAHIQV010000395.1 GCA_018903185.1 Gammaproteobacteria bacterium
GTGCAGACCCTGTCGCTGCTGTTCGCGGCGCTGATCCTGACCGGTGTGGCCCTGAGCCTCAAGGGCTGGCGGGTGGCGCACAGCGGGCGCAACACCACGCTGGCGGGCATGGCCTCCGGCCTCATGGGCACCATCACCTCGGCCGGCGCGCCGCCGTTCGCCATCGCCATGCAGCACCTGCCGGCCAACCGGCTGCGCGGCACGCTGGGCGCGGTGTTCTTCATCGGCGCGGCGCTGTCCTTGGTGGCGCTGGCGATGGTGGGGCGCATGGGCGCACCCGAGCTCTGGCTCAGCGCCCTGCTCATGCCCTGGATGGTGGCGGGCTTCGTGCTCTCCGGCCGCATCAAGTTTCTGATGCGCCAGCAATCGCTGCGACCGATGCTGCTGGGTCTGGCCGCCTTCGGCGCGCTGGGCATCCTGGTGCAGACGCTGACCCGCCATTGACCCCTCCCGATCCTCTCAACCCGACCTACGTACCATGCAACACATCACCGACGACATGATCGACGCGGCCGTGAGCCCGCAGGACGCCCAGCAGGTGCTGCTCGACGCCTTCCGCAGCTTTGGCCACGGCCAGGCCGCGATGCAGGAGCGCATCCGGACCGAGGCCCAGGGCGTCAAGCTGTCCACGCTGGGCGCCGTCATTCCTGAGCAGAAGGTGGCGGGCGCCAAGGTCTACACCACGATACAGGGCCAGTTCACCTTCGTGATCGTGCTGTTCTCCACCGAGGACGGTCGTGCCCTGGCGTCCTTCGACGCCGGCGCCATCACCCGCCTGCGCACCGCCGCCTGCTCCCTGATCGCCGCGCGCCACCTGGCCCGCCCGGGCGCGCGCCAGATGGCGCTGTTCGGTGCCGGCGTGCAGGGCCGGGCCCACGCGATCCAGATGGCACAAGCCTTTGACCTCGAAGAAATCCGGGTCTGCGATCCCTACGCCCTGCCGGGCCTGGCGGCGGACCTGCAACGCCAGTGCGGCACGCCGGTGCGGCTGTGCGACGCGGCGGAAACGGTGGCCGGGGCCGACATCGTGGTGACCGCCTCGCGCTCGACCACACCGCTGTTTTCGGGCGATGAGCTCAAGCCGGGTTGTTTTGTGGCGGCCATCGGCTCCAGCCTGCCGCACACCCGCGAACTGGACGACCGCGCCCTGGAGCGCGCCGCCCGGATCGCGGTGGAATGGTTGCCCCAGACCCTGCGCGAAGCCGGCGATCTGGTGCTGGCCCGGCCCGGTCTGGTGTCGCCCGAGAAACTGGTCGAGCTGGGGGCGCTGGTCACGGGCGCATCGCCCGGCCGCCAGAGCGACGACGAGATCACGCTCTACAAATCGGTGGGCGTGGGCCTGGAGGACGTGGCCCTGGCCGGGCTGGCCTGGCAACGTGTCCAGGCGGGCGCATGAAACAGCGCCAGCGGTCGCGGGGCCTCTTAAGGCTCCATCTGCGCCGCGTTGTAGACGTGGCGCATGGCCAGCAGCGAGGCCAGTTCGGCGTCGCCGTTGATCACGGCGCGCAGGATGGCGGCGTGTTCGTCCCAGTTCTGCGGGCCACGCGCGCGGTTGATGGGCGCGAACAGCAGGGCGGTGCGGTCGCGCAGCGACCGCATGATGTCCTGCAGGATCGAGTTGGCCGCGATGCTGCCCAGGGCGTCGTGAAAACGCTGGTTCATCATCAGCATGACGGCATCGTCCGCACCGCTCTGGGACACCCGCGTGCCCTCTTCGAGGATGCGCTCCATCTCGGCGATCTGCTGGTCGTCGTGCCGCTGCGCCGCCAGCTTGGCGTTGAGGCCTTCCAGCGTGGCGCGCACCTCGACCAGTTCGCGCATCTGCTGCGGGCTGAAGCTCGTCACCGACGCGCCGCGGCGCGGCTCGATGGTCACCAGACCTTCGGCCGCCAGTTGGCGCAGCGCCTCGCGCACCGGCATGCGCGACACCCCCAGTTCCTCGGACAGCTTGCCTTCGACCAGCCGCTCACCGGGCGGCATGCCGCCGGACAGGATGCGCTCGCGCAGCGCGCTCACCACCAGCTCGGTCAGCGGCGAGTGGTTGGCGCCCAGGGTCGGTGCCTTGATTTGTGTGTCCATGGGGTGCCGTGTTGGTCTCGGGTTAGCCGGGCCGCCGGGAAGCGACCATTTTTTAATTTTATTTCTTTACAAGGATACAGAATGCCGTTTGGATCAAACAAACCCGCCGAAATCCGCCCCCAGGGGCCGGTCCGCGCCACGCAAGGCGGTGTCCCATGCTGAGCGCCGAACTGCTGACCTGGTTGCCCGCCTACCTGGCTCTCGGCGTCGCGGGTGGCTTCGCCGCCGGCCTGCTGGGCATCGGCGGCGGCATGTTGTACGTGCCCCTGCTGACCTGGCTTTTCGAGGCCCAGGGCTTCGCCTCCAGCACCCTCCTGCACCTGGCGCTGGGCACCTCGCTCACCACCATCGTGTTCACCTCCATATCCAGCGCCCGCACGCACCACGCCAAGGGCAATGTGGACTGGTCCATCGTGCGCGGCATCACGCCGGGCATCCTGGTCGGCGGGGTGATCGGCGGCCTGCTGGCCAAGCACCTGAGCACCACCACCCTGGCGCTGATCTTCGCGGCTTTCGTCACCTACTCTGCGGTGCAGATGTTCCTCAACGCCAAACCCAAACCCAGCCGCAGCCTGCCGGGCACCGCCGGCCTGATCGGGGTGGGTGCGACCATCAGCAC
>JAHIQV010000396.1 GCA_018903185.1 Gammaproteobacteria bacterium
GCTGCTGCCCTGCTCGCGCAGCAGCGCGATCACGAAGGTCATGTAACCGATGTAGCCGACGCCAAAGCCGGCGTAGCCCGCCAGCGCGAAGGCGAAGTCGCGCATGCGGAACACGCGGCTGGCGGGTGGGCCTGCGGCTTGCCCGGAGGACGCGGCCACGGCCGGGCGGGCGGCTTCGCTGGCCGCGAGCACGCGCGCGGGCCAGGCCAGCAGCGCCGTCGCCAGCGCGCACACCAACGACAGGCCCCACCACGCCCAGGCCCAGCCGTGGGGCTGGCCGGCCGCGCGCTCCAGCAGCCAGGGCACGCCGAGCGCGGAGACCACGATGCCCAGGCCGGTGCCGCCGTAATACAGCCCGAGCAGGAAACCACTCCGGTGCGGTTGGCGCGCGCCCAGCCGCGCGGCCAGCAGCCCACCGGTGCTGAACACCAGGGCGCTGGCCACGCCCGCCAGGCCACGCTGCAGCAGCAGCGCCGTGGCGTCGGTGAAAAACCCGCTGGCGGCCATGAACAGCGTGGCCAGCACCGAGCCTGCCAGCAGCACACGCATGGGCGACAGGCGTTTGAGCAGCCACGACATGGCCAGCGCACCGATGAGGTAGCCGACCGCGTTGGCGGTGTTCATGGCGCCAGCCAGGGTGTAGCTCCAGCCCAGGTCGTCGCGCATGGGCGGCAGCAGCAGGCCGTAGGCGAAGCGCGTGATGCCCAGCGACACGGCTGCGCCGAGCGACAGCGCGAGCGCCAGGCGCAGGTAGGGTGTGCGGTCGGGCGCGTCAGGCGCCAGGGAAGCGGGCAAGGGGTGGCGGGACATGGCCGGCCATTGTGGGCCAAAGCCCGACCACGCTGGCGGGTGGCCGACGCGCCGGTTCAGGCAGCGGGGGGCATGGCGGGTTCAGCGCCATCTGACCGCTGGTTCGGGTAGGCATCGGGCTCGTTGGCCGCAGCCCGGTGTTCCGCGCCAACCTGCCCCAGCCGCAGCGTCCAGAACCGGTTGAGTGCGTTGATATCGACCGCGGCGACTCGCTGGCTGCGCGCCGTTGCGACGGCCAGCACGGGCACATCCGACACCTGCCAGAACAGGCGCAGGTGCCGGTCCAACAGCCGCCGCAGCGTCGTCGTCAGCTGAGTGCGACGCTCGCCGTCCAGAAAGCCGTGGGCCCGCAGCAATGGCAGCAGATCGGAGACCAGTGGATCGTTTTGCAGGGGCTGGCGCTCCAGTTGGGCAACGGCCAGCATGACCAAGGCATCGGCACCCGGCCGCTGCTCGGGGATCGCGGCACAGACGTCGACCAGCCCCGCCCGCAGGACGTCGAAAAAAGCGGCGTGCCCACCCTGTCCCCGGGTGTCGGGCACCCGCTGAAACCATTGCACCAGGGTGTGCAACTGCCGTGAGAGCTCATGGGATTCGTCGAAGCGAGGAAGCAGGACAGGATGTGACATGGCGAGCCCGCATCTGGCGGGAACTGGTACTGGACAGTTCCCAGCATCCCCGATCGGACCGCGGCGGGCATTGACCCTGGTCACGCAAACACCACTCTGGTGTTCATCCTCAGCCGTCAAACCACCGCCCTCGCACACCACGTTACGCTGTTTCACCGGTGGCGGTACCGCCACCACGCCCCGGAGAACGGCGATCAGCCCTGACCCAGGCCCACCGGCGCGGGTGCGCGCATCACGATGCGGGTGAACAGGCGGTCGAACTGCGGGTCGCGCGGTACGCGGCTGTTCAGGGGGTCCTGGTTGGTGGCGAACGCGGCGTTGAGCGCGTGCCAGTCGGCGTCGGTCAGGCTCTTTTCGGCTTCCGGCAGGATCACCGACTCTTCCAGCCGCATGTGCTCCAGGTAGAAATCCACATAGCGGGTCACCTCGTCCTCGAACGCCTGGCGCCGGGTTTCGCCCAGCAGTTCCCAGGCCATCAGCAAATGCATGAGTTCGCGCACACGCAATTCACCCTGCATGTGGTCGCGCTCGAGCTGGTCAATGGCGGCCATGGTGTGCGGCGCCACGCGCGCCACGCGGGGAAACAGCAGGTCCGATTCCTTGGGGTGGTGGTGCTTCTCGGGAAACTCGTCGATGTAGAACAGCATCGCCCGCAACACGTCAAAAAACAGCTCGGTCTGGCCGGTGCCTTCGGGATCGGGACCGCGCCGGACCATCTGCATCAGCGATTGCAGCATCGCCGCCAGCGAGGCGTGTTCGTCGCGGATGACCCGCAGGGCTTCGTGATTCATGGTGTTTGTCTCCTCAGGGATCAAAACCAACCCAGCGGTCGGTTAACTCGCCCCAAGACTATCACCGAACACGGCGCGAACCAGATTGACGCAAATCAACCCTGACCACCAAGTAGCAGCGCCCGGACGGCAGGCGACGCACAGCCGCCCACCCCACGGCGTTTCACCGCTGCACTGGCGGCTTCCAGCGCTTGAGCAACAGGGCGTTGCTGACCACGCTCACCGAACTCATCGCCATCGCCGCACCCGCCAGCACCGGGCTCAGGTAACCCAGCGCGGCCAGCGGAATGCCGGCGGCGTTGTAAGCGAAGGCCCAGAACAGGTTCTGCCGGATCTTGCTCACGGTGCGGCGCGAGATGTCGAGCGCGGCGGCCACCAGCATCGGGTCGCCGCGCATCAGCGTGATGCCCGCAGCGTGCATCGCCACGTCGGAACTGCCACCCTGGCTGTGGCTCATGGCCATGCCGACATCGGCCGCTGCGAGCGCCGGTGCGTCGTTCACGCCATCGCCGACCATCGCCACGGTGTGAAGGCCCCCACGCTCCACCGCTGGCGCGGGTCGCTGCCCCCCGAGGGGGCTGACCCCGCCTTGGGGCGGCCCGGCGGCGGGGTCGCCGCTTTCCCTCGCCAACAATGCGGGCGGCGTGCCACCCTCCACCGCCGCCAGCGCCACCAGGCCCGGCGGCGGTTCGCGTTCGCCCAGCTTCAGGCGCTGAACCACCGCCGCCTTGTCGCCCGGCAGCACCTCGGCGATCACCTCGCCTTCGTCGGCCCGCAGGCCCAGCGTGTGGGCCATGGCCAGCGCGGCGCCGCGGTTGTCGCCCGAGACCATGAAGAGCCGCAGGCCCTGGGCCCGCAGCCCGGCCAGCGCAGCGGCCGCGCCGGGCTTGGCTTCGTCGGCGAAGGCCAGCAGGGCCAGCGGTGCCCATTGAATCAGCCGTTCGCCGGGCCGCCCCAAGTACGGCTGCACCCCCTCGGGGGGCCTGGCGGAGCCAGGGTCGGGGGCACTGCTCTCGCCCTGCGCCGCCAGCACCGACACCGTGGCGCCTTCGTCCTGCAGCGTCTGCGCACGCGCCGCCAGCGGGCCCATCGCCGCGCCCAGCTCGTCCATCCAGCGCAGGCTGCCCAGCGCCAGCTTCGCGCCCTGCACCGTGCCCAGGCTGCCGCGGCCCGACACCGCCTGCACATCCTGCGCCGCATCGGCAGCCACCGTCAGCCCACGCGTGGCCGCGGCCTCCAGCACGGCGCGCGCCAGTGGGTGCGCGCTCTGCGCCTGCAGCGCGCTCGCCGCCTGCAACACCGCCACCTCGTCCACGCCGGCAGCGGCCTCGATCAGCCGCAGCCGCGGATGGCCAACGGTCAGCGTTCCGGTCTTGTCAAACGCCACGGTGTCCACGCGGTGCGCGATCTCCAGCGCCTGCGCGTCCTTGATCAAAATGCCGTGTTGCGCCGCCACGCCCGTGCCGGCCATGATCGCCGCGGGCGTGGCCAAGCCGAGCGCGCAGGGGCAAGCGATCACCAGCACCGACACCGCGTGCAGCAAAGCCTCTTCCACCGGCGCGCCCACGTACAACCAGCCGCCCAGCGTGAACAGCGCAATCACCAGCACCACCGGCACGAACACCGAAGCCACCTTGTCCACCAGACGCTGCACCGGCGCCTTGCCCGCCTGCGCGTCCTGTACCAGCGCGATGATGTGCGCCAGCACGCTCTGCGCGCCCACCGCGCGCACGCTGACCTGCACCGCGCCCTCGCCGTTGAGCGCACCGCCCGTCACGCCATCGCCCACCGCCTTGGCCACCGGCATGGCTTCACCGGTGAGCATGGATTCATCGGCCTGCGTGCTGCCCTGTGCCACCGTACCGTCGGCCGGAAAACGCTCACCCGGCCGCACGGTGATCAGGTCGCCCGGCAGCAACTCGTCGACCGGCACGTCGGTCTCTTCGGTGCGCTTGATGCCATCGGGCAGCAGGTGCGCCCACTCGGGTCGCAGCGCATGCAGTGCGCGGATGGCGCTGGTGGTCTGGCGCTTGGCGCGCGCCTCCAGCCACTTGCCCAGCAGCACCAGCGTGATCACCACCGCCGAGCCTTCGTAGTACAGGTGCACCATCTCGCCCGGTTCGGCACGCCACCACAGCCAGGTGGACAACATCCAGCCCGCCGTCGTGCCGATGGCCACCAGCAACTCCATGTTGCCGGTGAGCGCTTTCAGCGCGTGCCAGCCGGCCTTGTAAAAGCGCGCGCCGAGCCAGAACTGCACCGGCGTGGCGAGCATGAACTGTGTCCACGAAGGCAGCATCCAGTGTTTGCCGAACAGGTCGCCCACCATGGGCAGGGCCAGCGGGGCCGAGAGCAGCAGGCCCGCGAGCACGGGCAGGAAGTCGGTGGGGATGCCGTGCCAGCGTTCGTTGCTGTCCTCGTCCATGGTGGCCATGGACCGTGGTTCGTAGCCGGCGTCGCGCACCGCGCGCTTGATGCGCGCCAGGGTTTCGGCGTCGTCGGGGCCGGAGAGCATGACGCGCGCCGACTCGGTGGCCAGGTTCACGCTCGCACCGCTCACGCCAGGCTGCTTCTTCAGCACCTTTTCCACGCGCGACACACACGACGCACAGGTCATGCCGCCGATGCCCAGGTCGATCTGGCACAGCTCGAGGGATTCGGGCACGACGCCGGAGTCGGCCACTGCGGTCAGGGTATTCATGGGTCAAGGATAAGCTTTACCCCCATGGGAAGGTCAAGCGACAAGGTGTATCGTTCATCGCCTGGGGACTTGACCTTGACACCGTGTCAAGGCTGAAGATGCAAGCTTTCAACTTGAGGAACCACCATGAGCCAACAAACCTTCACTGTCCAGGGCATGACCTGCGGCCACTGCGAAAAAGCCGTCACCACCGCCATCAAGACCCTGGACCCGCAGGCCGAGGTGCGCATTGACCGCAGCCAGAACCTGGTGGAAGTCAAAACCGAACAGCCGCGCGAGGCGGTGGCCGCGGCCATCAGCGAAGAAGGCTACACCGTCGCTGCATGAGACACACCGGCGGTACCGCGCAGCCCAACGAAGCAGTCGAGGCCCCATTGGATGCCGCGGGCGCCTGGCCGGTCAACATCGGTACCGCCGCCAGCCTGAGCGGGATTTCGCCCAAGATGCTGCGCCACTACGAAGCGCTCGGCCTGCTGGGCACGGTGGCGCGCACCGACAGCAACTACCGGCAGTACAGCCTGGCCGACGTGCACACCCTGCGCTTCATCCGCCGTTCGCGCGACATGGGCTTCGGTCTCGACGCCATCACCGAACTCGTGAGCCTGTGGCACAACCGGCGCCGCAGCAGCGCCAGCGTCAAGCGCATCGCGCAGAAGCACCGCGACGAACTCGGCCAGCGCATCGAAGCGCTGCAGGCCATGCAGCGCACCCTGGACGAACTGCTGTGCCATTGCCCCGGCAACGACCGGCCCGACTGCCCGATCCTCGACGACCTGGGAAGTCTCCGACCCCCACGCTCCACCGCTGCGCGGGTCGCTGCCCCCAGGGGGGGCTGATCCACCTTGGGTCGGCCCGGCGGTGGATCCTTGATCTGACGCAAGCCATCCAGGCGTTAGCGGAACAAATCTTTACAAACCGGCATCACTCCGGCACAGAGCAGATACAGCCGCTGCTCACACTGAAGCCATTCCAGAAACAGAAACCTCTGAGACATCTGGAAAGCTTTTCATCAACCGTTCAGGAGTGATTCATGAAACTGTTCAGCCAACGCACCCTCATCGCCGCTGCCCTCGCCACCGCCTTCGTCGGCGTTTCTGCCACCGCCATTGCCCAAGGCATGGGTCCAGGCGCCCTGTCGCAAGACATGCGGGCACAACACATGGCCCAGCGTGTTCAGGCCGGCACCGAAGCCGGTCCGGGCTCGGCAGAGATGTCGAAGAAGCAGGCCTGGCGCATGGAACGCATGCAAAAACGCATGGCCGAGCGCCAGGCCCAACTCAAGGAAACCCTGAAAATCACACCGGCTCAGGAAGCCGCGTGGAACGCCTTCGTGGCCCGCACCGCACCCGAACCGCGCATGGCCCGCAGCCAGAGCCGGGAAGACTGGGCGAAGCTGACCACGCCGCAGCGTCTCGACAAGATGCAGGCCCTGAAAGCCGAGCGCAACGCCCGGATGGACAAGCGCATCGACGCCACCAAGAGCTTCTACGCCGCACTCACGCCCGAACAGCAGAAGGTGTTTGACACCCAGCGCCACGGCGGCTTCCAGCGCGCCGGCATGAAGGGTGAACGCGGCATGCACGGCGAGCGCGGCATGATGGGCAAACACGGTCATGGCGGCCATGGTGGTCACCACCGCATGGGCGGCATGGGTGGCGGTGCCGGCTGCGATGCCCCGGCGCAGCCCCGCAGCTGAGCCTGACTCGCACACTTTCCAAAGCCCCGCCTGTCGGGGCTTTTTCATGGGCTTGACCTGAGTCAAGCCCCGCCAGCCAGCCACCCGATAAGCTGCCCCGCCATGGACTTCGACCTCATCATCATCGGCGCCGGCCCCGCCGGCCTGAGCCTGGCCCGGGCGCTGCGCGGCAGCGGACTGCACATCGGCCTGATCGAACAGCAGACCCGGGAGTCGTTGCAAAACCCCGCTTTCGACGGCCGCGAAATCGCCCTCACCCAGCACAGCGCCGAACGGCTGCGCCAGCTCGGCATCTGGCCCCTGCTGGGCGACGCCAACATCGCTCCGCTGCGCGATGCGCTCGTGCTCGACGGCGGCGCCGGCCCCGGCCAGCAGCGCATGCTCATCAGCCACCAGCTCAGCCACAAAACCGAGCTCGGCTTCCTCGTCGCCAACCACCATATCCGCCGCGCCGTCTTCGAAGCCGCCATGGCGCCTGACGACGCCAGCGGCACCGCCCCCAGCCTGGTTTGCGGCGAACAGGTGAGCCAGATCCACACCGACGCCAGCGGCGCCCACCTCACGCTCGCCAGCGGCCAGCGCCTGAGCGCCCAGCTCGTGGTGGCCGCCGACAGCCGCCATTCCAGCACCCGCCGCGCCATGGGCATCCCGGCCGACATGCACGACTACGGGCGCACCATGCTGGTCTGCAACATGACGCACGAGCAGCCGCACTTTGAAACCGCCTGGGAGTGGTTCGACCACGGCCAGACGCTCGCCCTGCTGCCCATGAACCCCTGTCCGCAGACCGGCCTGCCGCGCTCCTCGATCGTGCTCACCCTGCCCAGCCAGGAATTGCAGCCCCTGATGGACCTGCCGGAAGACGCGTTCAACGCCGCCATGGCGCAACGCTTCGGCCACCAGCTCGGCACCATGCGGCTCAGCAGCACACGCCACGCCTACCCATTGGTGGGCGTGTGGTCGCGCCGCCTGGTGGCGCAGCGCTTCGCCGTGGTGGGCGATGCCGCCGTGGGCATGCACCCGGTCACAGCCCACGGCTTCAACCTTGGCCTGCGCAGCATCGACACGCTGTCCCAAGCGCTGATCCAGGCGCATCAAAAGGGGCAGGACATCGCCTCGCCCGTCCTGCTGCAGCGCTACCAGCGCACCCATCAGGGCGCCAGCCGCGGCCTCTACATGGCCACCCACGCCCTGGCCACGCTCTACACCCGCGAAGAGACGCCGGCCCGCCTGCTGCGCCAGGCCATGGTGGGCCTGGGTGAACGTTTCACGCCCTTCAAGCGCGCGGTGGCGGCGTCCCTGACGGGACTTCATTGAGGGTCCCCCCGCGCCGCTTCACGTGCCTTGCAGGCCGCAGCTTCGTCAGAGCCGAAGCTTCTTCGGGCTGTCCGAGCCTGCGCAGGCAGGCTTGGAGCAGCAGCCCTCAGCCCCCCAAGGGGCAACGCGAGTGGCCCGGCACAGCCGGTTCCACCGCATCCTGGGTGGCAGGCACGCGCTCCGGTCGCGCCGCGTTCTGCGTCTGAGGTGTTCGCTCCGGCAAGGTCTTGTTGCGGTGCGTCAAGATGCTTGTCAGCATTCGGGTCTAGATTGATGCATGTCAATCCGCACGGGCGCGCAGAAGCCCGGCCGATCACCACCGCCCGAGGAGACCCCAAAACCATGCTGTCCGCCTACATCACCCACGCCGACTGCGCCCGCCACGACATGGGCGAGCACCATCCGGAATGCCCCGAGCGCCTGGGCGCCATCAACGACCACCTGCTGGTCAAGGGTCTGCTGGACTACATGATCCCGTACGACGCCCCGCTCGCCACCGAAGAACAGCTCGGCCGCGCGCACGCCTCGCTCTACGTGCGCGAAATCTTCGAAGCCTCACCCAAGGATGGCCTGCACGCGGTGGACCCGGACACCAACATGTGTCCCCACACCCTCAGCGCCGCGCTGCGCGCCGCGGGCGCAGCCGTGCAGGCGACCGACCTGGTGCTGGCGGGCAGCACCACCACCGCCTTCTGCAGCGTGCGCCCGCCCGGTCACCACGCCGAGCGTTCAGCCGCCATGGGCTTCTGCTTCTTCAACAACATCGCCGTGGGCATGCGCCACGCGCTCGACGTGCACGGTCTGGAGCGCGTGGCCCTGATCGACTTCGACGTGCACCACGGCAACGGCAGCGAAGACATCTTCCGCGGCGACGAGCGCGTGTTGATGTGCTCCATCTTCGAAAAGGGCCTCTACCCCTTCAACGGCGAAAACGCCGTCGGCCCGAACATGGTCAACGTGGGCCTGCCCAGCCGCAGCGGCAGCGACGCCTTCCGTGCCGCCGTCACCGACCACTGGCTGCCCGCACTCGACGCCTTTGCACCGCAACTCATCTACATCTCGGCCGGCTTCGACGCCCACCGCGAAGACGACATGGGCAACCTCGGCCTCGTGGAGGCCGACTACGCCTGGGTCACCCAACAGCTCGTGAAGATGGCCGAAAAGCACTGCCAGGGCCGCATCGTTTCCTGCCTGGAGGGCGGCTACGTTTTGAGCCCCCTCGCCCGCAGCGTCGCGGCCCATGTGCGCGTGCTGATCGGCGCCGACTGAACACGAACAATCCCAATTTTCAGCAACCTGAGTCCCTCATGGACAAACATTACCTCACCCCGCTTTTCCTGCCCGAAACCATCGCCGTCTTTGCCGGCAGAACCGACGACCCTGACGGCCAGATACCGCAAGCCCGGGCGCTGGTCAACGCGCTGACCGCCCAGCGCTTTACCGGCAACCTGGTGTTCCTCGACATCCACACCACCGGCACCCTGGCCGACCTGGCCCAGACCCGGGCCGATCTGGCCATCATCGCCCTGCCACCGACCGAAGCCCTTGCGGCGCTCGAAGTCGCTGGTCGCATCAAGTGCAAGGCCGCGCTGGTGGTCGGCAGCGGCACCTCGGCGGACATGGCCGGCGACATGCACCGCGTCGCACGCCGCCACGGCATGCACCTGCTCGGCCCCAACAGCCTGGGCTTCCAGCGTCCGCGTGCCGGCCTCAACGCCAGCGTGGTCGGTCCGCTCGCGGCCGTCGGTCCGCTCGCGCTGGTTTCGCAATCGGGTGCGCTCACCGCGTCCATCCTGGATTGGGCGAGCCAGAACGCCGTGGGCTTTTCCACCGTGGTTTCGCTCGGACCCAACACCTCGGTCGACATCGCCCAGGTGCTCGATTTCCTCGCTTCCGATGCCCAGACCCACAGCATCGTCGTCTA
>JAHIQV010000397.1 GCA_018903185.1 Gammaproteobacteria bacterium
CGACGACTACGGGCTGATGCTGGGTAACGGCTCGGACGAGCTGATCTCCTTGCTGGCGATGGCCTGCGACGTGCCCGGTTCGTCCATCCTGTCGCCCATGCCGGGTTTTGTCATGTACGCCATGGGCGCGCAGCTGCAAGGCCTGGCCTTCCACGGCGTGCCGCTGACGGCCGATTTCGAGCTGGACGAAGCCGCCATGCTGGCCGCGATGCGCGCGCACCAGCCCGCCATCACCTACATCGCGTATCCGAACAACCCCACCGCCAACCTCTGGGATGCGGGCGTGATCCGGCGCTTGGTCGCCGAGGCCGCCACCTTCGGCGGGCTGGTGGTGATGGACGAGGCCTATCAGCCGTTTTCCAGCAAGACCTGGCTCGACGAAATTCGAGCCGACCCGGTGGCCAACGCCAACGTGCTGCTCATGCGCACGCTGTCCAAGTTCGGCCTCGCCGGCGTGCGCCTGGGCTACATGCTCGGGCCTCAGACGCTGGTGCAAGAGGTGGACAAGCTGCGCCCGCCCTACAACGTGAGCGTGCTCAACGCCGAATGCGCGCTGTTCGCACTGGAGCATGCCGATGTGTTCGCGCAACAAGCCGCTCAGATCCGCGAGCAGCGGGCGCTGCTGATCGGCGCGCTGGCCCGCATGCCGGGCGTGACGCCGTTCCCCAGCGACGCCAACATGGTGCTGGCGCGTGTGCCCGATGCACAACGCTGCTTCGACGGTCTGAAGGCGCGCGGCATTCTGGTCAAGAATGTTTCTAAAATGCACCCATCGCTGGCCAACTGCCTGCGCCTCACGGTGGGCACCCCCGCCGAGACCGCGTTACTGATCAGCGCCCTGCAACAAACCCTATGACCGTCATGTCCTCCGTTTCCCCTGCCGCTGCCGCCGACCGAGTGGCCGACGTCCAGCGCAACACCGCGGAAACGCAGATCAGCGTGCGCATCAACCTCGACGGTTCGGGTGCGGCGAAGCTGTCCACCGGCATCGGGTTCTTCGATCACATGCTCGACCAGATTGCCCGCCACGGGTTGATCGATCTGGACATCCAGGCCCAGGGCGACCTGCACATCGACGGCCACCACACGGTGGAAGACGTGGGCATCACGCTCGGTCAGGCCTTTGCCAAGGCCGTGGGCGACAAAAAGGGCATCCGCCGCTACGGCCACGCCTATGTGCCGCTCGACGAGGCGCTGTCGCGCGTGGTGGTCGATTTCTCGGGCCGTCCCGGCCTGCACATGCGCGTGCCGTTCAAGAGCGGCATGGTCGGCGGCTTCGACACGCAGCTCGCCTTCGAGTTTTTCCAGGGTTTCGTCAACCACGCTGGCGTGACGCTGCACATCGACAACCTGCACGGCGAGAACGCCCACCACCAGGCCGAGACCGTGTTCAAGGCTTTCGCCCGCGCGCTGCGCATGGCGCTGGAGCGCGACACGCGCCTGGGTGACGTGATTCCCTCGACCAAAGGCTCGCTCTGAGTTTTTCTGCTCCCTTGCTCCGATGAAATCCAAGACAGTCGCCGTGGTGGACTACGGCAGCGGCAATCTGCGCTCCGTGTCGCAGGCCGTGGTGCATGTGGCCGCAGGCAGCGGTCTCGATGTGCTCGTCACCTCCGACCCCCAGGCGGTCTTCGACGCCGAGCGCGTGGTGCTGCCCGGGCAGGGCCACATGGCCGACTGCATGAAACAACTGGCCGCGTCCGGTCTGAAAGAGGCCGTGTTGCACGCCGCGGCGAACAAACCGCTCTTTGGTGTCTGCGTGGGCATGCAGATGTTGCTCGACCGCAGCGAAGAAGGTCCGACCGATGGCCTGGGTCTGATTCCGGGCGAGGTGGTGCGCTTCCGCCTCGAAGGCCGCCTGCAGGCCGACGGCAGCCGGTACAAGGTGCCTCAGATGGGCTGGAACCAGGTGTTCCACGATCTGGGGCGCGGCGTGGCACACCCCTTGTGGACGGGCATCGATGAAGGTGCGTATTTCTACTTCGTGCACAGCTTCTATGCCCGCCCGTCCCATGCACAGCACTGCGTGGGTGAGGCCGACTATGGTGGCCGCTTTGCGGCAGCGATCGCCCGCGACAATATTTTTGCCACCCAGTTTCACCCCGAAAAGAGCGCCGACCAGGGCCTGGCGCTCTACCGCAATTTCCTGTCCTGGAAACCTTAACCGTCCACTTCTTTCCGACCACCATGCTGCTGATTCCTGCCATTGATCTCAAAGACGGCCAGTGCGTTCGCCTCAAGCAGGGCGACATGGACCAAACCACCGTTTTCGGAGAAGACCCCGCCGCCGTGGCCCGTGGCTGGGTTGACAAGGGTGCGCGCCGCGTGCACCTGGTGGACCTGAACGGCGCTTTTGCCGGCAAGCCGAAAAACGAACAGGCCATCCGAGCCATCCTCAAGAGCATCGGTTCGGAGGTGGACGTGCAACTCGGTGGCGGTATCCGTGATCTCGACACCATCGAACGCTACCTCGATGCCGGCCTGCGCTACGTGATCATCGGCACCGCCGCGGTGAAGAACCCCGGCTTTCTGCAGGACGCCTGCACCGCGTTCGGCGGCCACATCATCGTGGGCCTGGACGCCAAGGACGGCAAGGTCGCCACCGACGGCTGGAGCAAGCTCACCGGCCACGAGGTGGTCGATCTGGGCAAGAAGTTCGAAGACTACGGTGTTGAGTCCATCATCTACACCGACATCGGCCGCGACGGCATGCTTTCTGGCATCAACATCGAAGCCACCGTCAAGCTGGCGCAGTCGCTGTCCATACCCGTGATCGCCTCGGGTGGTCTGTCGAACCTGGAGGACATCCGCAAGCTTTGCGGTGTGGAGGACGAGGGTGTCGAGGGCGTGATCTGTGGTCGCTCCATTTACAGCGGTGACCTCGATTTTGAAGCCGCTCAGAATCTTGCTGACGAGTTGAACGGCTGAGCATGCTCGCCAAACGCATCATCCCCTGCCTGGACGTGACCGGTGGCCGCGTGGTCAAGGGCGTCAACTTTGTCGAGCTGCGCGACGCCGGCGACCCGGTGGAGATCGCCGCGCGCTACAACGATCAGGGTGCCGATGAACTGACCTTCCTGGATATCACGGCCACCAGTGACGGTCGCGACCTGATCCTGCACATCATCGAAGCCGTGGCCTCGCAGGTCTTCATTCCGCTCACGGTGGGCGGCGGGGTGCGTACCGTGGAAGATGTGCGCCGCCTGCTCAACGCGGGTGCCGACAAGACCAGTTTCAATTCGGCGGCGATTGCGAACCCGCAGGTGATCCGCGAAGCGTCCGACAAATACGGTGCGCAATGCATCGTGGTCGCCATCGACGCGAAGCGCCGCTTTGGTGAGGACATGTTCAACCGCGGTGAGGGCTGGGATGTCTACAGCCACGGCGGGCGCAAGAACACCGGACTGGACGTCATCGCCTGGGCGAAGCAAATGGCCGATTTCGGCGCCGGCGAAATCTTGCTCACCAGCATGGACCGCGACGGCACCAAGTCGGGCTTTGACCTGGCGCTCACCCGGGCCGTGGCTGATGCGGTGAATGTGCCGGTGATCGCCTCCGGCGGTGTGGGAAACCTCGATCATCTGGCCGACGGCGTGCAACAGGGCGGGGCGGATGCCGTGCTGGCCGCCAGCATCTTCCAC
>JAHIQV010000398.1 GCA_018903185.1 Gammaproteobacteria bacterium
GCCAGCCGCCATCCACAAGACCGGCATGCCGCGTCTTGTGAATGGCTCCCAAGGAACACACCATGACGACTCCCAACATCGTTCTCAACGTCAACGGCATCGAGGTCATCTACAACCACGTGATCCTCGTGCTCAAGGGCGTGTCGCTCAACGTGCCGGAAGGCAAGATCGCGGCGCTGCTCGGTGGCAATGGTGCGGGCAAGACCACCACGCTGCGCGCCATCTCCAACCTGCTCAAGGCCGAGCGCGGCGAGGTCACCAAGGGCAGCGTGGAGCTGCGCGGCGAGCGCATTGAAAACCTCACGCCCGCCGATCTGGTGAACCGCGGTGTGGTGCAGGTGATGGAGGGGCGCCACTGCTTCGCCCACCTGACGATCGAAGAAAACCTGATGACCGGTTCGTACACCCGCACCGACAAGGCGGAGATCGCGCGCAACCTGGAGAAGGTCTACAACTACTTCCCGCGCCTGAAGACACGCCGCACCTCGCAGGCGGCCTACACCTCGGGCGGCGAGCAGCAGATGTGCGCCATCGGCCGCGCGCTGATGGCCAACCCCAGCGTGGTGCTGCTGGACGAACCCTCGATGGGTCTGGCGCCGCAGATCGTGGAAGAGGTGTTCGAGATCGTGAAGGACCTCAACACCAAGGAAAAAGTCACCTTCCTGCTGGCCGAGCAGAACACCAACATGGCGCTGAAGTACGCCGACTACGGCTACATCATGGAAAGCGGCCGCATCGTGATGGACGGCCTGGCCTCGGACCTGCGCAACAACGAAGACGTGAAAGAGTTCTACCTCGGCATGGGCGGTGGCGAACGCAAGTCGTTCAAGGACGTGAAGAGCTACAAGCGCAGGAAGCGTTGGCTCGCTTGATGACCCACCCCCGCGCCGCAACACTTGTGATACACCCCCGCGCCGCCTTCGGCGTCACCCCCTCAAGGGGGCAACGCGAGTGGCCCGGCGAAGCCGGTTCCACCGCGTTCCCGGTTTGAGACACCTCTTTCCACCTTTTGTGGTTCTTGACATGACCGACTTCTTCGACGCTCTGGAAACACGCTCCCCTGATCAGCGTGAAGCCGCTCAGATGGCCGCACTGCCCGGCCAGCTGGCCCACGCCAAACAGAACAGCGCGGCGTTCGCCGACATCCTGCGCGACATCGACGTCTCGGCCATCAACAGCCGCGCCGCGCTCACCCGCATTCCCGTCACGCGCAAGAGCGAGCTGCTGGAGCGCCAGAAGGCCAAGCGGCAGCACGACGTTTTTGGCGGCTTCTCGGCGCTGGTGCGGGGCCCGGCCATGTCGCGGGTCTTCGCGTCGCCGGGTCCGATCTACGAACCCGAAGGCGCCACCCGGGATTACTGGCGCGCGGGCCGCGCGTTGTTCGCCGCGGGCTTTCGCTCTGGCGAGCTGGTGCACAACAGCTTCAGCTACCACATGACACCGGGCGCATTCATCCTGGAGTCGGGCGCGCACGCGGTGGGCTGCACCGTGTTCCCGGCCGGCACCGGCCAGACCGAGCAACAGCTCGAAGCGATGGTGGACCTCAAGCCCGATGCCTACACCGGCACACCGAGCTTCCTGCGCATCCTGCTGGAAAAGGCCAAAGAAGGCGGCTTCGACATCCGCAGCCTGACCAAGGCCTCGGTCGGCGGCGAAGCCTGCCCGCCGAGCCTGACCGCCTGGTTCAAGGAGCAGGGCGTGGACGTGTACCAGACTTACGCCACCGCCGACCTGGGACTGGTGGCCTACGAGACGCAGGCACGCGAAGGCCTGGTGCTCGATGAAGGCGTGATCGTGGAGATCGTGCGCCCGGGCACCGGCACACCCGTGTCCGACGGCGAGGTGGGTGAGCTGGTGGTGACTTCGCTCAACCCGGCTTACCCGCTGATCCGTTTTGGCACCGGCGACCTGTCGGCGATCTTGATCGGCACCTGCCCCACCGGCCGCACCGCGCCGCGCATCAAGGGCTGGATGGGTCGCGCCGACCAGACCACCAAGATCAAGGGCATGTTTGTGCACCCCTCGCAGGTGGCCGAGATCACGCGCCGCTTTCCGCAGGTTCAGAAAGCCCGGCTGGTGGTCAGCGGTGAAATGGCCAACGACCAGATGTGCCTGCAGGTCGAAGCCGTGGAGGTGAACGACAGCCTGCGCGAGCAGCTGGAAGCCGCTATCCGCGAGGTGACCAAGCTGCGCGGCCAGGTGCAGGTGGTGCGCCCGGGCAGCCTGCCCAACGACGGCAAAGTGATCGAGGACGCACGCAGCTACCAGTGAACACCCGTGCCTCCCTCGGGGAAAGCCCGGGTTTACCCCAGAGCCCAGGCTAAGTACTTTCCGCGATTTTCGGCCCGTATTGCGGGGCTACCATGATCGGGTTGATCAACCCCAAGGATGTAACGATGAAAAAGATGCTTGCCTTCGCGCTGACCGCTGCTGTTGCCAGCGGTGCTTTTGCCCAGGCCTTCCCCAGCAAGCCCATCACGCTGGTGGTGCCCTTCGCCGCCGGCGGCCCGACCGATCTGGTGGCCCGCCACCTCGCCGAAGCCTTGCGCAAGCCCATGGGTGGCGCCAACATCGTGGTGGAGAACGCCGCCGGAGCCGGTGGCACGATCGGTGCCACCAAGGTCGCTCGCGCCACGCCCGACGGCCACACCCTGCTGGTCTGGCACATCGGCATGGCAGCCACCACCAGCCTGTACCGCAAGCAGCAGTTCAAGCCGCTGGAAGACTTTGAATACCTGGGCATGATCAACGACGTGCCCATGACCCTGCTGGGCGCGCCCAAGCTGCCCGCCAACACCTACCGCGACTTCGAGAACTACATCAAGGCCAACGGCGGCAAGCTCAACCTGGCCCACGCCGGTCTGGGTTCGGCTTCGCACCTGTGTGGCCTGATGTGGCAGTCGGCCGTCAAGCTCGACAAGTCCATGACCACGATCGCCTACCGCGGCACCGGCCCGGCCATGAACGACCTGATCGGCGGCCAGGTCGACGTGATGTGCGACCAGACCACCAACACCACGAGCCAGATCGAAGCCGGCCGCGTCAAGGCTTTTGCCGTCACCACGGCCAAGTCGCTGTCGGGCCACAAGCTGCTCAAGGACTATCCATCGCTGCAGGAGATGGGCCTCAAGGGCTTCAACCTGACCATCTGGCACGCCTTGTACGCCCCGAAGGGCACGCCGCCCGACGTGACCAAGAAGCTCAACGACGCGCTGCAGGCCGCCCTGAAAGACCCCGAGTTCATCAAGCGGCAGGAGGCCCTGGGCGCCGTGGTCGTGAACGACGCCCGCGTGACCCCCGCAGGCCACAAGGCTTTTGTCGCTGGCGAGATCACCAAGCTCAAGACCGCCATCGACGCCGCCGGCCAGTTCGCCGACTGAACGTGACCCACCCCTGCGGCGCTCTGCGCCGGCCCCTCCAGGGGACGACACCTCCGGACGGGCAAAGCCCGATCCCGGGTGTCACTGGGTGAAGACCTTGCAGCCACCACCCCTCCGGATCCGGGTGGTGGACTCCATCACCGAACTGCAGCCCGCCGACGCGGGCTGCATTGCTTTGAGCGGTTCGCATGGGGGTTTGAACTCGGCCCGCTATGCGCTGGCCGTACGACCGCTGCTGTCGGTGTTCAACGATGCGGGCGTGGGCAAAGACGCGGCGGGCGTTGCCGGCCTGGCGCTGCTGCAGGCGCAGGGGCTGGCCGCCTGCACCGTGTCACACACGAGCGCCTGCATCGGGCAGGCCGCGTCCACACTGGCCTGCGGCGTGGTCAGCCACGCCAACGAGGCGGCACGCGCGCTGGGCATCGTGACAGGCCTGCCTCTGCGGTCGCAGCTGCCACACCCTTGAAGACCCGACCCGTCGATTCCCCCTCCCAGACGGATCGGCGCTGCGAAGGATCACACCCCCCAGACGATGTCCACCCGGGCCTGCTCGCAGCGCTTGAGCATCTCGATGAACGGTGCGCAGCGCATGCGCAGGCTCACCGACTCAAATTCCGGCGGCAACTCGCCCTGGGCAACGGC
>JAHIQV010000399.1 GCA_018903185.1 Gammaproteobacteria bacterium
TGACCCGGCCCCAGTAGCTCTCCGGCTGCGGATGGATCTCCGGATCGCCGTACACCTCGCTGGTGGAGGCCTGAAGGATCCGGGCCTTGGTCCGTTTGGCCAGGCCCAGCATGTTGATGGCGCCGTGCACGCTGGTCTTGGTGGTCTGGACCGGGTCCCGCTGGTAGTGCACAGGCGAAGCGGGGCAGGCCAGGTTGTAGATTTCGTCCACCTCGACGTACAGCGGAAAAGTGACGTCATGCCGCATCAGCTCGAAATGGGGGTTGCCCATGAGATGCGCCACGTTGTCCTTGGTGCCGCTGTAGAAGTTGTCCACGCACAAAACGTCGTTGCCCTCGGCCAGCAGGCGGTCACAAAGGTGCGAGCCCAGGAAGCCCGCGCCCCCGGTCACCAGAATCCGTTTGCGATCAGCGATGCGCATGGTGTCTCACTCTGTACGGTGTGATGGGCTGCCTCAGCGGCCGGCCCTGCGGCCATCGTAGCGCCTCTGGCGCGATGGGGTCCTTGGCGTGCCGGTGTGTCTTGACACAGGCCCTCGTCCCCTTGGTGTCCGCTCCGATGTCCGGCTCCAGCCTCTATAAAATGGCGCGAGCACCTGAGCTCGACTGGCCCGCCCCGCCCCGTTCGAGCAGCCACCCACACCCCGACAAGCCGTGCGTTCACTGAAACGAACGCATTCACACAGAGCCGATTCGCATGAAACACATTTTTCGAAACGGCCTCCTCCTCGCCTTGGGCGCCGTGCTCGCGTACATGGCCTGGAACAGCTACGGCTGGCCGGGATTGATCGCGGTGACCGGGGGTCTGATGATGTGGCTGCTGCTGCATTTCACACGGCTGATGACGGTGCTCAAACGCGCGGCGAACCGGCCCATTGGCCACGTGGACAGCGCCGTGATGCTCAACGCCAAGCTGCGCACAGGCGTGACGCTGATGCACGTGATGGCACTCACACGCTCCCTGGGAGAACGCCTGTCGGCCGAAGGCGAGCAGGCCGAGCGGTTCCGCTGGACCGACAACAGCAGCTCGTCGGTCACCGCCACCTTCCTCGGCGGCAAGCTGCAGACCTGGGTGCTGGACCGCCCCGGAACCGGCAGCGAAACGCCACCACCCGGCCCGGGAACGGCGCCGTAAAATTGAAGTTTGGCCGGCCGCGCCCAGGCCACCGATCAACACTCCCCAAAGGACGAATGCATGAGCCCCGTAGTTCCCTCGATGTCCGACCGCGATGGCAAGATCTGGATGGACGGCCAGATGGTCGACTGGCGCGACGCCAAGATCCACGTGCTGACCCACACCCTGCACTACGGCTGTGGCGCCTTTGAAGGCGTGCGCGCCTACAACACGGCCAACGGCACGGCGATCTTCCGCCTGGAAGAACACACCGAGCGCCTGTTCAACAGCGCCAAAATCCTGCGCATGAAGCTGCCTTTCACCAGGGAAGAAGTGAATGAAGCCCAGAAGGCTGTGGTGCGCGAAAACAAGCTGGATAGCGCCTACATCCGCCCGCTCACCTGGATCGGCGACAAGAAACTGGGTGTCAGCCCCAAGGGCAACACCATCCACCTGATGGTGGCAGCCTGGTCCTGGGGTGCCTACCTGGGCGAAGAGGGCCTGCAGCGCGGCATCCGCGTCAAGACCAGCAGCTACACCCGCCACCACGTCAACATCACCATGACGCAGGCCAAGGCGGTGAGCAACTACACCAACTCCATCCTGGCCAACATGGAAGTGACCGACGAGGGCTACGACGAAGCCCTGCTGCTCGACAGCTCGGGCTTCGTGAGCGAAGGCGCAGGCGAGAACATCTTCGTGGTCAAGAACGGCGTGATCTACACGCCCGACCTCTCGGCCGGCGCGCTCAACGGCATCACGCGCAACACCGTGTTCCACATCGCCAAGGACCTGGGCCTGGAGATCGTGCAGAAGCGCATCACCCGCGACGAGGTCTACATCGCCGACGAGGCCTTCTTCACCGGCACCGCCGCCGAAGTGACCCCGATCCGCGAGCTGGATCGCATCGAGCTCGGCGCCGGCAGCCGCGGCCCGATCACCGAAAAGATCCAGAGCGCGTTCTTTGACATCGTCAATGGCCGCAACGACAAGTACGCCCACTGGCTGGCCAGGGTTTGACCCCCCGCGCCGCCTGCGGCGTCACCCCCCAGGGGGCGGCACCAGCGGCCGGGCAAAGCCCGTTCCGCGGTGCCACTGGACAGATCCCTGGCATTCCCACCGAACTTGAAACACCCCATGAGCACGTCATCCACCATCGAACTGGCCGCCGCGGACCTGAACCACCAGGGCGGCATCTTCTGCCCCAGCCCCAAGGCCGACATGAAGCTCTGGAACAGCCACCCCAAGGTGTACCTGGATGTGGCCAAGACCGGCGAAGCGCGCTGCCCGTATTGCGGCTCCGTCTACCGGCTCGGCGCCAACGAGCAGTTGGCGCACCGGCACTGAATCCATGGCAAGGCCAGGCAGCGTCGAGCTTGTTGTCTCAACCTACAACAACCCCCACGCGCTGGATCTGGCCTTGTGTGCCCTGCGACACCAATCCATCGCCAACTTCAAGCTCTGCATTGCCGACGACGGCTCCGGGCAAGCCACCCGGGATCTGGTGAACGCATGGGCCGAGGCGTTTGGTCCGCGGCTTCGCCACATCTGGCACGCAGACCATGGCTTCCGGAAGAACCGCATCCTGAACAAAGCCATTGCCAGCTCGACAGCGGAATACCTGATCTTTCTGGATGGCGACTGCGTGCCTGGGCGGGTGTTTGTCGAACGCCACCTCACACTGAGCAAACCGGGTCGCTTCTGTACCGGCGGCGTGATTCGCCTGGATGCACCCACGAGCAACGCCGTCGCCAGGGACCAGATCGAATCCGGCGAAGTGTTCACGCCGCAGTGGCTGTCCGCACACCAGGCCCTGGACAGTCTCAGCAACCGGCTGAAAGCCGGGCTCTACCCGGCGTGGATGTCGGGTCTGGCCGAAAGCCTGACCCCGGTCAGCAAAACCTGGAACGGCGGCAACAGCTCCACCTGGCGCATCAACCTGATCAAGGTGAACGGCTTTGACGAGAACTTCGGCTACGGCGCCGAAGACATCGAACTCGGGTTCCGTCTGAACAACGCCGGCATCCGGGGCCGACACCTGCGGTACACCGCGCCGGTGCTGCACCTGGAGCACGAACGGGACTATGCCGACCCGGCCGGCAAGGAAAAGAACAAGGAGACAGCCCTGCATTCGCGCAAGGCCGGCAAGACCCTCTCGGACCAGGGCATCGACCGCCTGTAGCCACCCAACTTCCTGACACCCCTTTGTCAGACGGGTCAGACAGACAAAAAAAAGCCACCTTGCGGTGGCTTTGAAAGTCCTTGGAAGGACGTCGTTGGGAGACCAGTTTCAAACGCTTGGAACAACGTATGGAGTTTGCCGGATCTGCTTTTTCGAAATGTTGTGACAGCAACAGGGTTTATTGTGCGCTGCCACATGGGTTTCAAACATCCCCCATTTGGGGGAGCATCGGCCCGTTTTGTTGGAAAATCGCCCACCTTTTCGCCAAAAACACGGGCCATACGGTCCTCGATGGAGCCTTGGCGCATGAAAACCCGGCTGACGCTCACAGCGGCAGTTCAACCACGAAGCGCGCGCCGCCACCTGGACGGGATTCACAACGCACCAAGCCCCGGTGGCGCTCGGCGATGGACTTGACGAGTGACAGCCCCAGACCCACGCCGCCTTCTTTCTCGCTGGCGCCTGGCAGGCGGTAGAACGGCTCGAAAATGCGCGCCTGCAACTCGGTCGGCACCCCTGGACCCCGGTCGTCCACCCACAAGACCGCCACACCGGAAGCACCCGTCGTCGACGCCCGGGATCCCGAGCCGGACCGCTGCGACAGCGTCAGGCGCACCTGCGGCTCCCCCGGATCGGCATCTGCGCCAGAGACCGGGCGGCCATAGCGCCGCGCATTTTCCAGCAGGTTGCGCAACAAGCGGCGCAAAAGCCTCGGATGGCCTTGCACCAGCAGCGACGACCCACCGGGCGCGATCTCCAGATCGGCACCGGTGCGGGCGCACTCCTCGGCCGCCAGGCCCACCAGATCAACTTCCTCTGTCGGCCCCAGGGTTGACGCATCGTTGGCATCACGCGCCTCCAGCCGGCTGGCCAGCAGGATCTCGTCGATCAGCTGGTCCAGCTCCTCGATGCTGCGCGCGATCTCGGCGCGCTGACTGGACCCGGCACGGTCATGCCCCAGCAGCTCCAGCCCCATGCGGATGCGCGCCAGCGGCGAACGCAACTCGTGCGAAGCGTTGGCCAGCAAGGCTTTGTGGGAGAGCAGCAAGGTCTGCACGCGCTCGGCCGCGGCGTTGAACCGCGCCGCCAGAAACGCCACTTCGTCCTGGCCCTGCACGGGCAGGCGCGTGCTCAGGTCGCCCTGACCCCAGCGCTCCACGCCTTTTTGCAGGATTTCCAGTCGTTTGGTCAGTCGGCGCACGATGGGGTACGCCCCCAGCGCCACCGCCAGCGCCACCAGCCCCAGCAGCCATGCGAAACCAAAGGGCGACTGCAAGCCGAACAGGCTGCGCCGTGACGGCA
>JAHIQV010000400.1 GCA_018903185.1 Gammaproteobacteria bacterium
CCTCGACGGCGAGCACATCGTTCGCCTCCGGCACGGCTTCCCGCGCCCCGCGGACGATCATGTCTGCGTGGCGCTGGAGGCAGGCCGTGTCCTGCGGGTGTTGCACGTGGCCGGCGATCTGGGCGATGGCGTCGAGCATGCGGATCGCCACGGCGGGGTTGGACCGGGCGTTTTGTCGGATCTGGTTGAAAGCCAGGTCAACGATGCCGGCAAACGTGGCCCCATGCGCCACCAGCCGCAGCCGCCCTTCGGCGTCGAACCTCAGCGGTGATGGCATGTCGCATCGGGCCAGCCGGCTCAGGGCCGATCCCAGTCGATCCACGCAGGCGACGGCCGTGAACGGGTCGTTGATGCCCGGGGACAGCGCCCGCACCGCGATCTCGACCAACTGGAGGAACGAGAACTCGACATCCTGGGTGGCCGTACGCTGGTTGCCGAATACAAAAGCGTCGTTCAGCTGATCCACCAGGGCTTCTGTCACACGCTCCCCCGGCCACACCATGACCAACGCCTGGCCATGAACCAGGTAATGCCCGGGGCGACGCTCCAGCCGCAGCAGCAGGTCTTCCTGGCTGGCCAGCTCCATCAGGGCGTCGGCATCGATCAACTGGAGGTAGCCGTCTTCGAGCGCGCCCACGGGAAGCGCCTCGCGCTCGAACGCGGCTGGCAGGCGGGCTTCTCGTGGCGCGTTCGAGGTTTCGGACCCAGGCTGGCCCAACTGGCCGGGAAACAGCTTGCCGATCCCGTCTTCCAGTTCGTGGCCCACCCGGGCCACGACCACATCCGCCTGGATCGAGACCGAGACATGGTGGATGAAGTAGATCAGCACCCCGATGCTGACCATGGCCAGCATCACGCCGATGCTGACGGAGAGATGGGGCACAAAGGCCACCTCGTCGGCGCGCCGGATGGTGCGCAGCACGAGCAGGCAGTACACGAAGGTGGCCACGAAGGTGCCGAGCACCACCTGGTTGGCGGTGTCGCGCATGAAGTTGCGCAGCAGGCGGGGCCCCAGCTGGGACGAGGCGAGCGACATCGCCACCAGCGTCATCGAGAACACGGTCCCGGCGATGGCGATCATCGACCCGGCCACGGTGCCCAGCAGCAGGCTGGCGCCCTCGGCGCCACCGGAGTAGCTCCAGCCCAAGCGCTCCAGCCAGTCGTCACCGACGGCCTTGTCGAGCTCGACGGCGGCGACGGCCAGTGCCACGGCCAGGCAGGCCATGGCCGCCGGCACGAACCAGAAACTGGACCGAAGTGAATCCCAATACGTCAGCAGCAGTGCTTTCAAGATGCCTCGCATCAACCCTTGAGCCTGAAACGCCAGCTCCGAACTGGCGCCGAACGGACCATCGGCGGAGTGTGGGCTGAAAGCCCGACGCGCTCTGTTCACTATCGCACAAAGTCACCAACGCAGCGAAGAGGTGGATGGGCAGCGTTGGTGATGGGAATGCACGGTGCGTCAGCGCACAGACGCCTCACCGACAGCCGCGCATCTTGGAACCTTTCTCCCCTCTCACCGACACCCCCAGGATCCGATCATGAAATTCAAGATACCCCTGCCGTTGCAACAGGAACACGAGGCCCTGCACGAGCGGTTGCGCCTGGCGACACAAGCGGGCGGCGAAGTCGGCGAGGCGGCCAGGACGCTGGCGCAGCTGATGCATCCGCATTTCATCAAGGAAGACCAGTTCGCGCTGCCGCCGCTGGGGCTGCTCGCGGCGCTGACTCGCGGCGAATGGAATGCCGAAATGGCCGAGGTGCTGACACTCACCGACCAACTCGAAGCCGAATTGCCGCAGATGCTCGCCGAACACCAGGGCATCGTCGCCGCCTTAAAAACGTTGCGTGATGCCGCAGCGCAAACGGGCCGCAGCGACATCGTCGCCTTCGCCGAAGCGTTGACCGAACACGCGCGCGTTGAGGAAGAGGTGATGTACCCGGCTGCGGTGCTGGTCGGCCAGGTGGTGCGGCAACGGTTGAGCTTGCGCGTACCGGCGGCCGCATGACATCGTCGGTCATGCAGACCCCTGCCTTCTTTGACGCCGTGCCGGCGATCTTTGTCGTTGACCCGCTGGCCGACGCGCTGGGTGCGGTCGAGGGCGGGCTGATCGAGTACCGCTATATCGATGCCGTCAAGCTCGCCGGTCACTCCTGCCCCACAGTGGCAGGTGCCTGGCTGATGACCCGCGCTGCGCTGGCGCGGCTGTACCCGGGCGAGACACCGCGGCGAGGCGAGATCCGGGTCGAAATGCGCCAGGCCCTCGACGAAGGTGTGACCGGCGTGATCGCTGGCGTCGCGAGTCTCGTCACCGGCGCAGCCAATGAGGGCGGCTTCAAGGGGCTTGCAGGCGCTTGTGATTGACCATGCCGACGATCCGGCGCTGATTTCCACGACATGACGAAGCTGTGTCCGAGTGGAGAGCCGGGTCGATGGTATGGTCTGGGGACTTCCACTGCTTTGTCCGCCAGCACAGCGACGAGGTACCGAAAGTTGCGCATCCCATGCCTTGGTTCGCCGGGCTGGTCATCGAACGGGACATGCCCCCGCTGAGCGCCCACGGGTACCCGCAGCTGCAAATGTCTTGCAAACATCACCGCTGACAGCCGGAGCACCATGCTTCTTCAAACCACAGCCCCAGAGTGCCCCAGGCCAACCCGTCACTGATCGACAGCGCTGATCTGGCCGTGTCGCTCGGCACCGATCTGGAACGCGGCCTGGGCACCGAAGAGGCTGCCCAACGGCTGCAGGCAGACGGTCCCAACGAATTGCGCGCGGTGCCGCCTGTGCCCATGTGGCGCCGTGCGTTGGCCCAGTTGCAGGACCCCCTTGTCTACCTGCTGGGTGCGGCCGCGGCCGTGGCCCTGGCCGCATGGTGGTTCGAAGGCCGTGGCCAGGCCGGTGTGGCCGGCTGGCCACTCGATGCCATCGTCATCGCCGGCGTGGTGGTGCTGAACGCGGTGCTGGGCTGGCTGCAGGAGGCCAAGGCAGCGCAGGCGGTGGCAGCACTGGCGAAGATGACCACCGCCACCTCGGCCGTGCTGCGCGATGGCGCCGTGACCCGGGTGCCCAGCGCCGAACTCGTCAAGGGCGACGTGCTGGTGCTCGCCGAGGGCGACGCCGTGGGCGCCGATGCCCGCCTGGTGCAAGCGGCCGCGCTGAAGCTGCTGGAGGCGCCACTGACGGGCGAAAGCGAAGCGGTGCTGAAGAATGCGGCACGGCTGCCCGGGCCGGTGGCGCTGGGCGACCGGCTGAACATGGTCTTCAAGGGCACCGCGGTGGCGCAAGGCACCGGGCAGGCCATCGTCACCGCCACCGGCATGCAGACCGAGATGGGCGGCATCGCCACCCTGCTGGACACCACGCCCGACGCACCCACGCCGCTGCAGGTCGAGGTCGCACACCTGGGCAAGGTGCTGGGGATCGCTGCGCTGGTGATTGCAGCTTTGGTGGTGGTCACGATCCTGCTCATCTCGGACATCCATGGCGTGGCCGATGTGATTACGGTGTTGCTGTTGGGCGTGTCACTGGCCGTGGCCGCCGTGCCCGAGGGCCTGCCGGCCATCCTGTCGGTGGTGCTGGCGATGGGCGTGCGCCGCATGGCGCGCCACCACGCCATCGTCAAGCAGCTGGCCTCTGTCGAAACGCTCGGCTCGGCGTCCGTCATCGCGTCAGACAAGACCGGCACGCTGACACGCGGCGAGATGACCGTACAAAGGGTGATGACGGCTTCGGGGCGCAGCGACATCACCGGCGTGGGCTACGCCCCCGAGGGGCGCGCCGAGACGGCGGGCGCCGAACTGGCCGAAGGCCCGCTGCGCCTGGAGCTGCAGGCCGTGCTGCGCGGCGGCAGCCTGGCCGGCAATGCCCAGCTGCAGCAGGATGACACCGGCACCTGGGTGATCCAGGGCGACCCGACCGAGGCCGCGTTCCTGGTGGCCGAACGCAAGCTGGGTGATCCGGCCAAAAGCGAGGCCACGCCCGGGACGGAGGAACGCTTCGAGCGCATCGGCGAAATCCCCTTCACCTCGCAGCGCAAGATGATGTCGGTTCTGCTGGTGGACCATGCCGACGGCGACGCGCATGTGCTCTTCACCAAGGGTGCGCCCGATGAGTTGCTGGCGCATTGCACCCACGCGCGCCGCGGCGAGGACACGGTGGCGCTTGATGCCGCCCTGCACGCTCAGGTGCTGGCCGACGTGGCTGCGATGACCGGTGACGCGCTGCGCACGCTGGCCGTGGC
>JAHIQV010000401.1 GCA_018903185.1 Gammaproteobacteria bacterium
AGGCGCCTGGTGCGCACGACTTACGACGCCATGCGCGCGGGCATCCAGCAGGTGCGCCCGGGCGCGACGCTGGGCGATGTGGGCCACGCGATCCAGACGGTGGCGCACGCGGCGGGTTTCAGCGTGGTGCGCGAGTACTGCGGCCACGGCATCGGGCAGATCTACCACGACGAGCCGCAGGTCTTGCACTACGGCCAGCGCAACACGGGCCTGAAGCTGGCGCCGGGCATGGTGTTCACGGTGGAGCCCATGATCAACGCGGGCAAGCGCGAGACCAAGGAGCTGCCGGACGGCTGGACGGTGGTCACGCGCGACCGCTCGCTCTCGGCGCAGTGGGAACACATGGTGGCGGTGACGGAGACGGGCTTCGAGATCCTCACGCCCTGGCCCGATGGCCTGGGCGACTACGCGGCGATCGAGCCGGTGGTCAGCGCCGCGAGCCCGGTGGCCGCAGCATCGGCGGCTGCGGTGGCCTGAACGGGTTCAGGCGCGGCGCCTTCGCCACAGCCAGACGCCGGCGCCCAGCAGGGCGGCGTAGTTCAGCGCCATGAACCAGGGCTGGTTCCAGGCGATGCCGTCGAAGCCCCAGTAGGTGATGGGGTAGAAAACGGGCGATGGGTAGAAGTCGGCCGAGTGGGTGAACACGTCGATGATGATGTGCGACCACCAGCCCAGCAGGGGCAACCAGAGCCGGCGCAGCCAGACCCAGAGCAGGGCCGTCACCGTGGCGGCCACCAGCGCGCTGTGAAACACGCAGTGCACCTGGTGTGACCAGAAGGCCACCCAGGCCGGGAAATCGGGTTCGCCGCCCGGGGCCGCGGTGGCGTAATTGAGCCATTCGCCTGGCGTGCCGTTGGCCAGGGCCCAGGCCGCCACGGGCAGCGTGTGCACCACGTCGGGCACCACCGCCAGCGTTACCGCCCAGGCCAGGGTGGGTTTGTTCACCGGCCCGGCGTTCGCCAACGCCACCAGGCCGGCTCCCGCCCACAGACCGTGCGCCAGGATGTCCATGGTTCAGGCCCGGGCGTTCATGGTTCGGTTCAGTAGTGGGGCGGCAGCTCGTCGCGCAGGTTGAGCGCGGGCGCCGAGCCCTCGTCAGCGCCCTGGCGGCGCAGGTGGCCGAGCTCGCGCAGCATCAGGTCAATCTGCTCCTGCTGGCGCGCGACCACGGCGTTCAGCGTGTCGAGCAGGTCGTCGGCGTAGCTGGCCTTGATCTCCAGTTCGGTGAGGCGGCGCTCGGTGTCGGCGGTCAGCGTGGCGGCCGGGGCGTTGGGGGCAGAGGCTTGTGTCATGGGGCTATTGGACACGAGAGCGCTGCCGGCCGTTCCCCGCGCGGGGCGGGCTCAGTCTGGCTGGTGTTCGAGCGAAGCGGAGTTCATGCAGTAGCGCAGGCCCGAAGGCGCGGGGCCATCCTCAAACACGTGGCCCAGGTGCGCGCCGCACTGGCTGCACACGGTTTCCACGCGCGCCATGCCGTGGCTGCGGTCGGTGATCTCGGTGATGGCGCCGGGGATGGCCTTCCAGAAGCTGGGCCAGCCGCAGCCGGCGTCGAACTTGGTGCCGGCGTCAAACAGGTGGTTGCCGCAGCAGACGCAGTGGTAGCTGCCGTCGGCCCACACGGTTTCGTATTTGCCGGTGAACGGGCGCTCGGTGTGGGCGTGGCGGGTGACTTCAAAGGCGGCGGGTTCGGCGCCTTTTTCAGCCAGCAGGGCGCGCCACTCGGCATCGGTTTTCTGGATGGGGAACGTCATGGCGGGGTCCTTCACGATGAACAGCTGATTTCAATCTGGGCCGCCCAGTCGGGCGGGAAGTCGGCCAGGTCGTCGTGGCCTGGCAGCTCGGTGAACGGGGTTTCCAGCGCGGTCTGCAGGCGCTGCAGAGCCGAGAAGTCGCCCTCGCGGGCGCGCTGGATGGCGATCTCGCCGAGGTGGTTACGCAGCACCACGTGCGGGTTGGTCGAGAGCATCAGCACCTGGGTGAGGCGGGCGTCAAAACCGGGCTGGCTCTGCAGCCGCCCGCGCCACTGCAGGGCCCAGGCGTCGAAGGCTTCGCGCTGCAGGAACAGGTCGCGCACCGGCTCGATGGCCGCGCTCGCCGCCGCGGCGTGTGCGCCCGGTTCAGCAAAGCCGGCCACGGCGTTCGAGAGGCGGCGCCAGAAGAGGGTGAAGTCCACCGCGTCCTGCGCCATGAGCGCCATCAGCTGCTCGGTGAGCGCTTCGTCGCCGGCCATCACGGTGCCCAGTCCGAGCTTGGCGCCCATGCGCCGCTGCAGCGCGGCGGGGAACAGGGCCTTGTAGGGTTCGAGCGCGTCCAGCGCCTGCTGCGGGTCTTCCATCAGTGGCAGCAGGGCCTGTCCCAGGCAATACAGGTTCCAGTGCGCGATGCCGGGCTGGCGCATGTAGCGGTAGCGCCCGCCGGTGTCGCTGTGGTTGCAGATGTGGCGCGGGTTGTAGGCGTCTAGGAACTGGAACGGACCGTAGTCGATGGTCAGGCCCAGGATGCTCATGTTGTCGGTGTTCATCACGCCGTGGCAGAAGCCCACGGCCTGCCACTGCGCGACCATCTCGGCGGTGCGCGCGCTCACGGCTTCGAGCAGGTTGGCGTAGACGTTGCCGGGCAGGGCGCGGCAGTCCGGGTAGAAATGGTCGATGACGAAATCGGCTAGCGTGCGCAGCTGATCGTGCTGGCCGCTGTGCGAGAAGTGTTCGAAGTGGCCGAAGCGGATGAAGCTGGGCGCCACGCGCGTGACGACGGCCGCGGTTTCGATTTCTTCGCGGCGCACCGGCTGGTCGGACCCGGTGACACACAGCGCCCGGCTGGTGGGGATGCCCAGGCCGTGCATGGCTTCGCTGCAGAGGAATTCGCGGATGGAGCTGCGCAGCACGGCGCGGCCGTCGCCCCCGCGCGAATACGGCGTGCGCCCGGCGCCCTTGAGCTGGATCTCCTGCGGGCCATCGGTGCCGGCGAGTTCGCCGAGCAGGATCGCCCGCCCGTCGCCGAGCTGGCCGGCCCACTGGCCAAACTGGTGGCCGCTGTAGACACTGGCGAGCGGGCGCATGCCGGGCAGCGGCTGGTTGCCGGTGAAGGCCTGCAGGGCTTGATCGCCCGCCATCCAGGCGCCGTCCAGCCCGAGCTCGCGCGCCAATGCGGGGTTGCGGCCGACCCAGTAAGGGGCGGGCAGGGGCGTGGGGCGCAGCTCGGTGTAGAACGCGCGACCGAGGCCGGCGAAGCGGTGCGTCCAGCCGGTCGGTGTTTCGGTGGCGGGTGCGGGCGGCAGGGCATCGGGCAGGGTCATGCGGCGCATTGTCACCGGGACGACTTGCACCCACACCCGGGCGGGCTATCCGGGGCAACCCGCTACGGCCAGCGCGCGTTGTTGAGGCATGATGCTGGGTGAATTAAACGCACGACCGTTCGTTTTTCTTGTCGGACATTCCAGGAGAACCCCATGCTGGGACAAATGCAAAGCCAACCGCTGCTGATTTCGTCGCTCATCACGCACGCCGAGCGCCACCACGGCAGCACCGAAATCGTTTCCCGTCGCGTCGAAGGCGACATCCACCGCACCACCTGGGGCCAGGTCTCGCGGCGTGCGCGCCAGGTGGCCAACGCGCTCGACAGCCTGCACCTCGCCTTTGGCGACCGCGTGGCCACGCTGGCCTGGAACGGCTACCGCCACCTGGAGCTGTATTTCGGCGTCAGCGGCACCGGCCGCGTGCTGCACACGCTGAACCCGCGCCTGCACCCCGAACAGCTGGCCTGGATCGTCAACCACGCCGACGACCGCGCGGTCTGCTTCGACATGACTTTCCTGCCGCTGGTGCAGGCGGTGGCAGGCAAGTGCCCGGGCGTCAAACACTGGATCGCGCTGTGCGACGCCGACAAGCTGCCGGCCGACAGCGGCCTGCCCGGGCTGGTGAGCTACGAGGCCTGGATGGGCTCGCAGCCGGAAAAATACCTCTGGCCCGATCTGGACGAAAACAGCGCATCGAGCATGTGCTACACGAGCGGTACCACGGGCAACCCCAAGGCCGCGCTGTATTCGCACCGCTCCACACTGCTGCACGCCTACGGCGCGGCGCTGCCCGACGCGCTGGGCTGCTCGGCGCGCGACAGCATCCTGCCGGTGGTGCCGATGTTCCACGTCAACGCCTGGGGCCTGCCGTATTCGGCCGCGGCGGTGGGCTGCAAGCTGGTGTTCCCCGGCCCGGCGATGGACGGCAAGTCGGTCTACGAACTGATCGAATCCGAGAAGGTCACGATGGCCGCGGGCGTGCCCACGGTGTGGCAGATGCTGCTGGGCCACCTGCAGGCCGGCGGCCTGAAGTTCAGCACCCTGAAGCGCACGGTGATCGGTGGCTCGGCCTGCCCGCCGGCCATGATCAACGCCTTCAACGACACCTACGGCGTGGAGGTGCTGCACGCCTGGGGCATGACCGAGATGTCGCCGCTGGGCACGGTGTGCACGCTGAAGAACGCACAGCTGGCGCTTCCCGCCGATGAGCAGCTCAAGGTGCGTCTCAAGCAGGGTCGCAGCGTGTTTGGCGTGGACATGAAGATCGTGGACGAATCCGGCAACGAACTGCCCTGGGACGGCAAGGCCTATGGCGACCTGCTGGTGCGCGGGCCGTGGATCATCGCCAGCTACTTCAAGGGCGAAGGCGGCGACCCGCTGCAATACGACGACGCGGGCAAGGGCTGGTTCCCCACCGGGGACGTGGCCACCATCGACGCCGAAGGCTTCATGCAGATCACCGACCGCAGCAAGGACGTGATCAAGTCCGGCGGCGAGTGGATCAGCTCCATCGACGTCGAAAACATCGCCATGGCGCACCCGGCCGTGGCCATGGCAGCCTGCGTCGGCATGAAGCACCCCAAGTGGGACGAGCGCCCGATCGTGGTGGTGATGAAGAAGCCCGGCGCCGAGGTGACGCGCGAAGAACTGCTGGCGTTCTACGAAGGCAAGATCGCCAAGTGGCAGGTGCCGGACGATGTGGTGTTCGTCGACGCGATTCCGCTCGGCGCCACCGGCAAGATGCAGAAGATGACGCTGCGCCAGCAGCTCAAGGACTACGTGTTGCCGGGCCTCTGATGTTGGCTGGCGAGCGTTCGTCGGGCGTGCGGCGCTGGCTGCGGCTGGCGGCTCTGGGCGCGCTCGCCTGTGCGGCCCTGGGCGGCCCGGCCTGGGCCGCCGACGCGCCGCAGAAGGTGGTGCGCATCGCCTTCATCGACCCGCTCTCCGGCCCCGCGGCCGACATTGGCCGCAACAGCCTGCGCAGCTGGCAGTTCATGGCCGAGCGGCTGGCCGGGCCGGGCAACCCCGCGGGGGTGCGTTTCGTGGTAGCGGGCTTTGACAACAAGGGATCGCCCAAGGAAAGCCTGGACGCGCTCAAGGCGGCCATCGACCAGGGCTTTCGCTACGTGGTGCAAGGAAACGGTTCCGGGGTGGCGGCGGCGATCTCCGATGCGGTGACGCGGCACAACGCACGTCACCCCGAGCAGGCGGTGCTCTTCATCAACTACGCGGCGATGGACCCGGCGCTGACCAACGACCTGTGCAGCTTCTGGCACTTCCGCGTCGACGCCGAC
>JAHIQV010000402.1 GCA_018903185.1 Gammaproteobacteria bacterium
CCCAGCCACACCACCTCACCGTTTTTCATGCCGCGCTGGATCGCCTGCAGACCGCTGGGCATGGGTGTTTCGCTCACGGTGTGGCCGCGTTGCTGCAGGGACTGCACGGTGGCGGGAGGGAAGCGGCCGGTTTCGAGCATCAAGGGGCCGCCCAGCGTGCCGAAGTTGGGCAGGTCGATCGCGGCCTGCGGGCTCAGGCCCCACTGCAGTGCGCCCAGCAGGGTCTTGGCCGTGAAGTGGATGATGAGCGCGCCACCCGGGCTGCCGGTGCTCATGAGCAACTGACCGCTGTCGCGGTCGAACACCAGCGTGGGCGACATGGACGAACGCGGCCGCTTGCCGGGCTCGACGCGGTTGGCCACCGGCCGGCCCTGCGCGTCGGCGGGCGCGAAGCTGAAATCGGTCAACTGATTGTTGAGCAGAAAACCCCCAGGGCGCGAGGGGTCGGTGCTCACCATCAGCCTGGCGCCGAAGCCGGCTTCGATGGTGGAGGTCATGGCCAGCGCGTTGCCGAAGCCGTCGACGATGCTGATGTGGCTGGTGCCGTACTCGGCTTGTTCCGGCATGGGCGCCCAGGCGCTGGCGCTGCCGCCGGGCTGGCCCGGGGCGGCTTGCGGCGCGCGGGCGGGCGTGATCAGGCGGGCTCGTTCGTCGAGGTAGCGGGCGTCGAGCAGGCTGCCCCAGCGCCCGGCCGGTGGTGCCACGAAATCGGGGTCGGCCAGGTACAGCGCGCGGTCGGCGAACGCCAGGCGGGACGCCTCGGCGTAGGTGTGCAGCCAGTCGGGGCCGGGCAGGCCACCCGACAGCGCCGCATCGGCTTGCGGCGTGCGCGCGAGCAGGCCGAGGATCTGTCCGATGGCGATGGCCCCCGAACTCGGCGGCGGGAAGCCGCAGATGCGCAGCGCGCGTTGTGCGGTCTTGTGGTCGAAGCACAGGGCTTCCCGCTCCTTGGGCCGGTACGCCTTGAGGTCGTCCAGGCTGAGCCGACCGGGGTTGCCCGGGTGCTGCTGCACCTTTGCGACCAGCGCCCGTGCCACCGGGCCTTCGTGCAGGGCCAACGGGCCGACGGCAGCGATGTCGCGCAGCACCTGAGCCAGCTCGGGATTGCGCAGCACATGGCCCACCGGGTGCGGCTGGCCATCGCGCTGGTAGAAGTAGGCCGCGGCCACCGGATCCTGCTTCAGCGCGCTTTCAGCCTGCAGCAGCGTGTGCAGCCGCGGGCTGACCGGGAAGCCCTGATCGGCCAGCCGGATGGCGGGATCGAACAACCGGGCCCAGGGCAGCCGGCCGTGTTGCCGGTGGGCCAACGCCAGCATGGCCACCGTACCGGGCACCCCCACCGAACGGCCGCCCACCACGGCCTGCAGGAAGGGCAGGGGTTGGCCGTCGTCCGCGAGGAACAGCTTTTCCGTTGCCGCGGCCGGTGCCGTCTCGCGCCCGTCAAAGGCCTGGACACGTTGACCATCGTGGTGCAGCAGGAAGGCGCCACCGCCGATGCCACTGGACTGCGGCTCCACCAGGGTCAACACCATCTGCACGGTGATGGCTGCGTCCACGGCGCTGCCGCCGGCCCGCAGGATCTGCACGCCGGCTTCGGTGGCCAGGGGGTTGGCGGCCGCCACGGCGTGCTGGTGCAGCGTCCAGCCCGGCTTGGGCGCCGTGCCCGACGCGCCTTCGGGCTGTACCGCCGGGCTGGTGGGCGCAGACACCGCGGCGCTGTCGTGAGCGGTGGGCACGGCGCAGGCCGCCAGCAACAGGCTCAGTGTGATCAGCATCGCCGGCAAGGGGCATGTGACCGTTCGAAGAAGGCCTTTTGTGCGTTCTGTCATGCTGGGGGGGGTTTAGGGGCCGCGCTGGTGCGCAGCTTGCCGAAGATCAGGCAACAATAAGAATGATCGTGCTATTTTGAGTCCTGAAGTGCCATCCACTCCAGCAGTCTGCCAAGAAATCCCTATGACACATACCCAGGTTGTTCCATCCGCCGCTCCCGAAACGCTGGGCATACCCTCGCGTCAGGCGGCGCACAACCTGGCCCAGTTGATCCTGGCGCAGGAGGAGCAACACCGCCAGCCCATTGTCAGCCTGCGCGACGCCTTGCTGCGGCTGCGCCTCCTCGACGAGCCCCGGCTGAACGAGCTGGCGATGGAAAGCCCGGACCTGCTGCGTTCGCGCTCCTCTGAACTGGTGCAGCGCCTGCTGTTGACCGAGGATGAACTGCACCGGGCGCTGGCTTGTGTGGCCGGCTTGCTGGAAATCGAGGTGCTGGGATTCGACATCGAGCGCGATGCGTTCGGCATCCTGCCTTTGCACGCAGCGCATGCCTTTCATGTGGTGCCGCTGGGCATGGCCAACGAGCACTTTTATGTGGCTTCCTGCGCGCCGACCAACGAAGAGCTGCAGCATCAGCTTTGCACGCAGACCGGTCACACCGTGCGCCTGGTGTGGGCCAGCAGCGAAGCGATCGAGCGGCGGCTGGCGCTGCAGGACCGCATCGAACGCGCCGGGCATGCCCACAGCGCCCTCGCCGACGACGTTCGGCGCCAGATGTTGCCGCCCCATGAGCTGGCACAGCACAACGACCAGGCGGTGCTGGAGGATCTGGTCATGCAGGCGATGGTGGAGGTGGGCACAGCCGGTGAAGCCGAGCAACTGGTCTCGGCCGCGGATTCGGCCGGCATCGTGCGGCTGGTCAACCAGATGATCGCCGAGGCCCAGGGCACAGGTGTGTCCGACATCCACATCGAAAGCAACCCGGGCGAGGCGCTGACGGTCATCCGCTTCCGGCGCGACGGCGATCTGGAGCCTTATTTGCGGCTGCCGGCCAAGCTGCGGGCGCCGCTGGTTTCGCGCATCAAGATCATGGCGCGGCTCGACATCGCCGAACGCCGCCGACCGCAGGACGGCAAAATCGATTTCTCTGAGTTCGGCGGCAAGGCCCTCGAGCTGCGCGTGGCGATCATGCCCACCCACGACGGTCTGGAAGACGTGGTGCTGCGCTTGCTGGAATCGGCCAAGCCGCTGCCTTTGTCCAGGTTGGGCTTGCAGCCCCGTGATCGGGATCTCATTGCCGGTTTTTCAGAGCGCACCTTTGGTCTGGTGCTGGCCGCCGGCCCCACCGGTTCGGGCAAGACCACCACACTGCATTCCATGCTGGCCGAGGTGAACACCGCCGAGCGCAAGATATGGACCGCAGAGGACCCGATCGAGATCACCCAGCCCGGCCTGCGCCAGGTGCAGATGAACAGCAAGATCGGCCTGACTTTCGCCAGCGCCATGCGTGGTTTCCTGCGCGCCGACCCGGACATCATCATGATCGGCGAGATCCGCGATGCCGAAACCGCCAAGATCGCGATCGAGGCCTCCCTGACCGGCCATCTGGTGCTCTCCACCCTGCACACCAACAATGCCAGCGAGAGCGTGGTGCGCCTGCTCGACCTCGGCATGGACCCGATGAACTTCGCCGACTCGTTGCTGGGCATCGTCGCCCAGCGCCTGGTGCGAGCCCTGTGCACCCACTGTGCCCACGACCGTCCGGTCACCGATGAAGAGTGGGACGCGCTGCGGCAGGAATACATGGAGGGCAGCAACCTGAGCCGCCAGGAGGCCCAGGCTCGCCTGCTCAAGGCCGCGGGCGTGGAAGCCTCCTCCGACCTCCACACCCGCATCAACACCCGGCATGCAGTCGGTTGCGATCATTGTGGCGGCAAGGGCTACAAGGGGCGGCTGGGCGTCTACGAGATCCTGCAGAACAGCCGCGCCATCAAGCTGCTGATCCAGAACCGCGCCCGGCCATCGGAGATTTTTGACACCGCCGTGAGCGAAGGCATGCGCAGCCTGCGCCACGATGCGATCGAGAAGGTGGTGCAGGGCCTGATCGACCTGAAGCAGGCCCGCACGGCCTACCGCTGAGCACAAAAAAGCCCGGCGCCCAGGCCGGGCGGGTGCGAGCAGATCGCTTCAGCGCGGCGCCAGGCGGATCGCGCCGTCCAGACGGATCACCTCGCCGTTGAGCATGTCGTTCTCAAAGATGTGTTTCGCCAGCTTGGCGTAGTCCTGTGGCGTGCCCAGGCGGCTCGGGAACGGCACACTGGCGGCCAGCGCGTCCTGCACTTCCTGCGGCATGCCGAACAGCATGGGCGTTCCGAAGATGCCGGGGGCGATGGTCATGTTGCGGATGCCGTTGCGCGCGAGGTCGCGCGCAATGGGCAGCGTCATGCCGACCACGCCGCCCTTGGAGGCGGCGTAGGCGGCTTGGCCGATCTGGCCGTCGTAGGCCGCGACTGAGGCGGTCGAGATCATCACGCCGCGTTCGCCCGTGGCCTCGGGTTCGTTCTTGCACATGGCTTCCGAGGCGAGGCGGATCATGTTGAAGCTGCCGACCAGGTTGACCATGATGGTCTTGGTGTACACGGCCAGCGAGTGCGCGCCGTTCTTGCCCACGGTCTTTTCGGCCGGCGCGATGCCGGCGCAGTTGACCAGGCCCATGAGCTTGCCCAGGGATAGGGCCTTGGCCACCACGGCCTGGCCGTCGGCTTCGCTGCTCACGTCGCATTTCACAAACGCGCCGCCGATGTCCTTGGCGACCGCTTCGCCTTTTTCAGCCTGCATGTCGGCGATCACGACGGTGCCGCCGTTGGCCGCCAGCATGCGCGCCGTGCCTTCGCCCAGACCGGATGCGCCGCCGGTGACGATGAATACCTTGCCTTGAATGTCCATGGGTGTGCTCCTCGGGTGGTGAGTTGACGTTGACGTAAACGTCAATTATGGCTCAGCCGGTGGCGCTCGAAATGTCACCGGATTGGCGCCGTGCTTTCACGAGCTTGTCACACAAGGGCCGTAGCCTGCCATCACCATTGACCCCCGCACGGAGCCCCCATGTTTGACAGCCACGACGAGCTGCTGACCCGCATTCACTACGATCTCATGGACGGCTACGACGAAGAGCTGGAGATGGAAATTGAGGACCGCCACGTGGACGCGCTCGGCGGTGAGCTGGACCCCGAGGCGCTGCAGCAGCAGAAGGAAAGCCGACGCACGTATTTCCGCGAGCTGTTTCGTCTGCAGGCCGAGCTGGTGAAGCTGCAGGACTGGGTGCACGCCACCGGGCACAAGGTGGTGATCGTGTTCGAAGGGCGCGACGCGGCCGGCAAGGGCGGCGTGATCAAGCGCATCACGCAGCGCCTGAACCCGCGCGTGTGCCGGGTGGTGGCGCTGCCCGCACCCAGCGACCGCGAGCGCACGCAGTGGTATTTCCAGCGCTATGTGCCGCACCTGCCGGCGGCCGGCGAGATCGTGCTGTTCGACCGCAGCTGGTACAACCGCGCCGGTGTGGAAAAGGTGATGGGCTTTTGCACCGACGAGCAGTACGAAGCTTTCTTCCGCGACGTGCCCGAGTTCGAGAAGATGATCGCGCGCTCCGGCGTCCAGCTGATCAAGTACTGGTTCTCGGTGTCCGATGCCGAACAGGAGCTGCGCTTCCTTGGCCGCATCCACGACCCGCTCAAACAATGGAAGCTCAGCCCGATGGACCTGGAGAGCCGCCGCCGCTGGGAGCTCTACACCAAGGCCAAGGAAGTGATGCTCGAACGCACCCACATCCCCGAGTCGCCATGGTGGGTGGTGCCGGCCGATGACAAGAAAAAGGCGCGCCTGAACTGCATCCACCACCTGCTGTCACAGATGCCGTACCACGAGATTCAGCGCCCCGGCATCGAACTGCCCGAACGCATGCGCCACGAAGACTACCGGCGCCACCAGGTGCCCGGCGAGATCTACGTGCCGCAGGTTTATTAACACTCCCGCCGCGCCTGCGGCGCGGGGGGTTACTTGTAGCCCACGCGGTCCAGCATCTGCTGCACCTTGGTCATGTTCTTCGCGACCACGCCCAGCGGAATCTGCTCGGCCTTGAAGTTGTCGCCACCCATGGCCTTGATGGCGGGGTTGTTCACCTTCAGGCCCTTGACGGCCGGGAACTCGTTGTTGCCGTTGGCGAAGTAGTCCTGCGCAAAGGGGCTGGCCAGGAACTCCATGAAGGCCACGGCGTTGTCGCGGTTCTTGGCGTGCTTGGCAACGGCTGCGCCGGCGATGTTGACGTGCGCGCCGCTGGTGCCCTGGTTGGGGAAGACCACGCGCACTTTTTCCATCACCGAACGGTCCTCGGGCTTGCTGGACTTGATCATGCGGGCCACGTAGTAGGTGTTGGTCAGTGCCACACCGCATTCGCCCGAGGCCACGGCCTTGATCTGGTCGGTGTCACCGCCTTTGGGTGCGCGCGCCATGTTGGCGACCACGCCCTTGAGCCATTCTTCGCCCTTGGCATCGCCCAGG
>JAHIQV010000403.1 GCA_018903185.1 Gammaproteobacteria bacterium
GCCCGACGGCACCTGCATCCGCGACTACGTGCACATCAACGACCTGTGCCAGGCGCACGGGCTGGCGCTGCAGAGCCTGATGGGCGGCGCGGGCAGCCAGGCCTACAACCTGGGCAATGGCAGCGGGTTTTCGGTGCAGGAGGTGATCGACACGGCGCGCAAGGTGACGGGGCGCGAGATCCCGGTGGTGTACGCCGAGCGCCGCGCCGGCGACCCGGCGCGCCTGGTGGCCGACTCACGCGCCGCGACATCGCAACTGGGCTGGAAGCCGCAGTTTGCGGCGCTGGAGACGCTGATCGAACACGCCTGGGCTTGGGAGTTGAAGGCGATGGTGATAAGACCATAAAAAGACTATATTTAGTCTTATTTGAATCCCAAAGGTAAAACCATGCGCTACTCGTCTCAAGTCAAGCCCATCAGCTACCTGAAGGCCAACGCCGCGGAGGTGCTGGCTCAGCTGTCCGAGCAGCGTGAACCCTTGGTCATCACTCAGAACGGTGAGGCCAAAGCAGTGCTTCAGGATGTCGCATCGTTCGAAGAAACCCAGGCGACTCTCGCCTTGTTGAAGATCCTGGCACTCGGCAGCCAGGAGGTTGAAGCCGGCCGGGTCAAACCTGTGGCTGACGTCGTGGAGCGCCTGCGCGCGAAACGGGCGATGGCCTGATGGCCGGCAAACCGAAACGCTACGAGGTCCTGCTCACCCATGGTGCTGAGCAGGACCTGGAATCCATCCACGAGTACATCGCCGAGTTCGACAGCCTGGCCAACGCCAACCACGTTCTCGATCAGTTGATGGAGGTTGTGCAGAGTCTGGCCCGGTTTCCCGAGCGAGGCAGCTACCCCAAGGAGTTGGTGGCTCTGGGCATCAAGGCATATCGCCAAACGGCGTTCAAGCCCTACCGGGTGATCTACCGGGTCGGCGGCAACCAGGTTGTCATCTACCTGATCGTCGATGGCCGCAGGGACATGCAGTCGGTGTTGTCTCGACGCCTGCTCGGCACCTGACTGCGGCCTACCGCGGCCACAGCGCCCACAGCTGCAGCGGCTGCTTGAGCCGGCCGGCGAGCTGGTAGGCGGGGTCGGTCCAGCCGCCCCAGCCGGTGAAGAGGTCGGCGCGCACGGCGCCGACGATGGCGCCGCCGGTGTCCTGCGCGAGCACCAGTTTCTGCTGGTTGAGCGCGCTGCCCTGCGTGGCGAGCCAGACGGGGGTGCCGTAGGGGATGCTTTGGGGATCGACGGCGATGGAGCGCCCGGGCGTGAGCGGCACGCCTTGCGCACCGCGCGGTCCGAAGCGGGCGTCGAGGTCGTTCAGGGCTTCTTCGCGGAAGAAGACGGTGCGCGGGTTGCTCCAGAGCATCTCGTTGACGCGGCGCGGGTTCTGGTCGGCCCAGGTCTTGATGGCTTCCCAGGAGGCTTCGCGGATGGCGCGCTGGTCGAGCAGCCAGCGGCCGACGCTCTGGTAGGGATGGCCGTTGTGGCCGGCGAAGGCGACGCGCACCTGGCGCTGGCGGCCGTCGGGCTCGGTGATGTCGAGCCGGCCGGAGCCCTGGATCTGCAGGATGAGCGCGTCGATGGGGTCGGCGAGCCAGGCGATGGCTTTGCCTTGCAGCGCGGCCTGGGCGGCGGGCAGGGTGTCGATGTCCTTGCGGCTGTACCAGGGCTGACCTGGGCGAAAGCCGGCGGGCAGCGCGTAAAGCGGCGTGCGGTGGCTGGCGCTGGGCTGGCGGCGGGCGCCGAGGATGGGTTCGTAGTAGCCGGTGAGCAGGCCCTGGGGCAGGCTGCCGTCGCGCTCCATGACGCGGTAGGGCTGGAAGCGGCGCTCGACCCAGGCGCGCTGTTCGGCGGGCGTGGCGATGGCGAGCGGGCGCGCTTCGTTGCAGAGCACGGCATGGCCGGCGACAGGCCGTTCACAGCCGCGCAGCCAGGCGTTCCAGGCCTCAAACAGGCTGTCTTGTCCCCAGCCGGGCAGTTCGCTCCAGCGCACGGGGGTCCAGAGGCTCTTGCCGCGTTGCATGGCGGGCGGCAGCGGGCCGCTGTCGACCACGCCGGGCACGTCCACCGGCGCGCGCGGGGGCATGGGAACGGAAGAGCACGCCGCGAGCAGGCTGCCTACAATGCAGGCCGCCAGCCACACTCTCCACCCACTTCCCCCACCGAAACGACCTGCCATGACTTTGCTGTTGCTTGAAGCGCTGGGCGCGCTGGTGTTGCTGGTTTTCATTGTGTGGTGGACCATGTTTTCCGGGCGCAAGAAGGGCGAGCTGCCCGAGGATGTGCAGCGCGAGCGGGACCAGGACGGTCCGCCCAGGCCCTGAGACGGCGCGGCGGCTCGTTCACTCACGCGAGCCGCAGGGCGTTGGCCAGCTCCACCGCCGATTTCACCCCCATCTTGTCGAACACGCGCGAGCGGTGCACTTCGACCGTGCGCACGCTGATGTTGAGCTGGTCGGCGACGAGCTTGTTGGGCAGGCCGGCGATGACGAGGTTCATGACGTCGCGCTCGCGCTCGGTGAGCGAGTCCAGCCGCTGCTGCATCTCGCGCTGCGCGCGGCGCGCGGCGAGCACCTGGGCGGACTGGTTGAGCGCCTGCTCGACGCGATCGACCAGGGCGTTGTCGGAGAACGGCTTTTCGCAGAAGTCGAAAGCCCCGCGCTTGACGGCGTCGACGGCGGTGGGCACGTCGGCATGGCCGGAGAGAAAGATCACCGGCATGACGGCCTGCCAGGGCAGGGTGAGCAGGTGTTCGAACAGCGCGAGGCCGCTGGTGCCGGGCATGCGCACGTCGAGCAGCAGGCAGCAGGGTGAATGGGGTTCGCTGTGCCAGCGCGCGATCTCGGTCAGGAAAGCGTCGGCGCTGTCGAAGCCTTCGCTGAGCAGGCGGCGCGTGCGCAGCAGCCAGGCCAGCGCATCGCGCACGCCGGCGTCGTCATCGACGAGAAAGATCCGGGCGTCGGGGTGCTGGGTCATGGCGGGATGATAGAGGAGGCAGCGACCCGCACAACGGTGGATCGAGCCGTGCGCTCCATCCTCAGGCGCCCGGCAAGGTGAACCGGAACACCGTGCCCCGGGGCAGCGCCGGTTCGTAGGTGAGCGCGCCGCCGTGCTGCTCGATCACGGTGCGGCACAGGCTCAGGCCCAGGCCCATGCCTTCGGCCTTGGTGGTGAAGAAAGGCGTGAAGAGCTGCTGGCGCACCGCTTCGCTCAGGCCGTGGCCGTGGTCGGTGACGGCGAATTCGACCCAGACCTTGCGCGGCGGTGTGGCGGGGGTGTCGTCGTCGCTGGCGTGCAGGCGCGTGCGGCTGACCGCCAGCGTGAGCACGCGCAGGCCGGAAGCGGCCGGCGGGTCGCTGGCGGGCATGGCCTGCACGCCGTTGCGCGCGAGGTTGAGCAGCACCTGCTCGACCATGGTGCGGTCGCACAGCACGGGCGGGCAGCCGGGCGCGATCTGGGTCTGCACGCGGATGCCCTGTTTCTTGGCCTGCAGGCCGAGCAGGGGCAGGATGGCGTCGATCAGGCTGGCGGGGGCGACGGCTTCGCGCACCTGTTCGCGGCGGCGCACGAAGTCGGCCACGCTCTTGATGACGCGCCCGGCGCGCTCGGCCTGTTCGCCGATGCGCTGGATGGCCTGGCGCAGCTCGCCCGACGGCAGGGCGGGCCCGCTGGCGCCGGGCGGTTCGTCGAGCAGGTTGAGCGTGCCGCTGGCGTAGCTGGCGATGGCCGCGAGCGGCTGGTTGAGTTCGTGGCTGAGCAGCGAGGCCATTTCGCCCACGGTGGCGAGGCGGGCGGTGGCCTGCAGGCGTTCCTGCGAGGCGCGGTTGAGGTCTTCGATGCGGCGCTGTTCGCTCAGGTCGAGGATGGCGCTCATGAAGCCGGTCTGGGTGCCCTGGGCGTCGATCAGCGGGGCTTCGATGATGAGCACGGGAAAGCGGGTGCCGTCGCTGCGCTGGAAGACGGATTCGTAGCCCTCGCGCGGCAGGGTCTGCCCGGCCAGGCGCACGGCCTGGCGCTGCTGGTATTCGTCGACCAGCTCGGGCGGCCACCAGGGTGCGGGCAGGCCGGTGCCGATGAGTTGCTCGGGCGGCAGGCCGACCATCTGGCAGAAGGCGGGGTTGACGTAGGTGATGCGACCGCTCATGTCGCGCGCACGCAGGCCGGTGACGAGGGAGTTTTCCATCGCCTTGCGAAAGGCCAGGGCGTCGCCGAGTTCGTGTTCGGCGCGCTGGCGCAGGCGCATGTCGCGCCCGAGCAGGCCCAACACGGCGAGCAGGGCCAGCGAGAGCGCGCCGACGACGGCGGTGAGCACGTTGGGCAGCAGTCCGAAGGCCGCGCCGGTGCCCAGGCGCGGGCTCTCCAGGCGCAGCAGAATGGTGTGGCCGGGCAGGTCGAGCAGGGCGCGCGCGACCTGGGTGCGGCGGCTGCCGCTGACGCTGCTGTAGAGCGCGAGGCGGGTGCCGTCGGTGTCGATGAAGGCCAGGCCGCGCCCGCGCAGCAGGTTCTTGTTGCCCAGCTCGGCGAGCAGGCCGGGCAGCGAGTAGGTGGCGACGAGGAAGCCGGCGGGCTTGCCGTTGCGCACGACGGGCAGGCACATGTCCATGAGCTCCAGGCCGAGGCCGCCGTTCATGGGCCAGAAGTAGCTCGGGGAATACGAGGGACCGGAGCTGCGTTGCGCGTTGTCGCAGGCCTGGCGCATGTCGGGCAGGGCCTGGGAGCGGTCGAGGTAGCTGAAGAGGTCGGCGAGGTAGGGCGTGTCGCGGTGGGCGATGAGCGCGCGGCTGTTGTCGCGCCACTCCAGGCGCACGATCTCGCGGTGTTCGGCCAGCACCTCGCCGGCCGGCGCGGACCAGGCGCCGGGGCTGGCCGCGATGCTGTAGAGCGACTGCAGGGTCTGCACGTTGCGCACCAGGGCGCTGCGAAGGTCGCTGGCGAGGGCTTCGGCATCGGCTTCGAGCGCGCTCTGGTCGCGCACTTCTTCGTATTCAGCGGCCAGGTAGGCCAGCACGCCCAGCAGGGCCAGCACCAGCAGCAGCAGCGCGCCCCACAGCAGCCGCCGGCGCGGGCGCAGGCCGCCACGCGGTGGGTCGCCGGGAGCGGCCGCGAGCATCAGAGCCTGCGGTGCTGGAGGGCGGGCAGTTGTTCGCGCACGCTGTGCAGGCGCGCCATGTCGAGCTCGGCAAGCACGACACCGGGGCCTTCGGCCTGCATCGCCATGACCTGGCCCCAGGGATCGATGACCATGCTGTGACCCCAGGTGCGGCGGCCGTTGTCGTGGTTGCCGCCCTGGGCGCTGGCGATGACGTAGGCCTGGTTTTCGATGGCACGCGCGCGCAGCAGCACCTCCCAGTGGGCCTGGCCGGTGGTGTGGGTGAAGGCGGCGGGCACGAGCAGCAGGTCGGCGGCGAGCATGCGGTAGAGCTCGCCAAAGCGCAGGTCGTAGCAAACGCTCATGCCGACGCGCCAGCTCTGGCCCTGGCGCGAGGGACAGTCGAAGACGGTGGGGGTTTCGCCCGCGCGCAGCACGGCCGCTTCGTCGTAGCTCTCGCGGCCGTTGTCGTAGCGGAAGAGGTGGATCTTGTCGTAGCGGCTGACGCATTCGCCCTTGGGCGAATAGACCAGCGAGGCGTTGGCGGCGTGGTGGGGGTCGTCGGTGGCCATGGGCAGGGTGCCGCCGACGATCCAGAGCTTGAGCTCGCGCGCGGTGTCGGACAGAAAGTCCTGCACCGTGCCCAGGCCCGGGGTTTCGGCCAGCAGCAGCTTGTCGGCGTCGCTCTGGCCCATGAAGCAGAAGTACTCGGGCAACACGGCCAGCTCGGCACCGCAGTGGGCGGCCTGGTCGAGCAGGGCGCGCGCTGCGCTGAGGTTGGCGTCGAGGCTGATGCCCGAGACCATCTGGATGGCGGCGACTTTCATGAGAACTCCTTCTTTGGTGGCATGGCGCCCCCGGGTTTTCTGAAAAGCTTAACGCAGCCCGGCGCCCGCTGCCGGTGCGGCCTGGCGTTCAACCTTGTCTACTTGCGGGTCGGCCCAGCTGCCGGTGATGTGGAACTGCTGCGTGGTGGCGCTTTGCAGCGGTTGGCGCAGCAGGAACTGGGCCAGAAAGGTGCCCAGCCCGATGGCGGGGTTGATGGCGGTGGCGATCAGGGCCGCGGTGCCGGCGTTGATCTCGGGCACGACGACGACCTTGAGGTCCTGCTGTTCGCGCGCGATGTCGGCGCTGCCTTCCATCAGCACGGCGGCGTTGATGCCCTTCATCTGCAGGTTGTTGGTGCGGGCCACGCCCTGGATGATGGTGGCGTCGCCGCGCACGAAGTCGAAGGTGAAGCCCTCGGAAAACACGTCGCGGAAATCGAGCACCAGGCGGCGCGGCAGCGCCTGCAGGCTGAGCACGCCGAGCAGCTTGGCGGCGCCGGGTTCGACCTTGAGGAACTGGCCGCTCTGCACGTCGGCCTTGAGCTGGCCGGAGAGGCTGGGGTAGTCCAGCGTCATGGGCGAACCGACCCAGGCGATGTGGCCGCTGATCTGGCCTTTGGCGCCGCGCACGACGCCGGGGCGGCCGAAGCGCGTGAGCAGCAGGCCGGCGTCCTGGATGTCGAGCTTGAAGTTGAGCGCGGTGCGCCGCACGGCACCCGCGCTGTTGTCGGGCACGGCCCAGCTGCCGGAGGCGAAAAGCTGCGCTTCGGGGGTGTCGATGTTGAGCCTGGTGAGCTGCCATTCGCGGGTGCGCGCGGCGGTGCCGCGGTTCTGCGCCACGATCTCCACGCGCGAGAGCCGCCGGTTGGAGAGCACGAGGTCTTCGATCGCGATGTCCAGCGCGGGCATGCTGGTGGGCTGCTGCAGCAGCTGCTCGACGTCGGCGGCGGCGGCCGGCGCGAGGTTGAGGTGGGCCAGGCGCGCGTAGATGTTGCCGGCGGTGTTGCCGGCGGGCTGGCGGTATTCGACGTAGCCGTTGAGTTCCTCGGCGTCGACGTTGGCGCGCCAGTGGTTGCCTTCGCGCGAGCCGCCGACCACCACGTTGGTGAAGCTGCGCCCGCTGACGATGAGCTGGCCGGCGCGCACCGCCAGGCTCGACGGCAGGTAGCCCAGGCTGGCGTTGTCGGTGGCGTCGGGCGCCTGCACGCTGGCGCGCACGTCGGTGCCGGTGGTGGCGGTGAAGACACGCTCCCAGGCGTCGGCGTCGACCCGCTGGAAGCGGATGTTGGCCTGCACGCCGGTGGCCGGCTGGGTGACGGTTTCGCCCGCATCGAGCCCGGCGGCCATGCTGCCGCGCAGCACGCGCGGCTCGCTGGTGGTGATGTCGCGCTCGTAGCGCAGCTCGGCCAGCGGCTGGCCCGGCGGGCCGAGCACGACGGACAGGCTGTCGGTGCGCGCGACTTCGCCCGAGGGATCGGCCAGCACCGAGAGCACCCGGTTCTCGTAGCGCAGGGGCAGACTGTCGGCGGCGGCCTTGGCCAGCGGAGCGGGCAGGTTGATGGCGAGCCCCTGCAGGGTGCTGGTGACCACGAGTTCGGGCACGCCGGCGCGAAAGCCCAGTTCGGCGCTGTAGCTGGCGGTGCCGCTGGCCTGGCCGAACAGGCGCGAGACGAAGCCCAGCCCGCCGTCGCTCAGGCCCTGGGCGCTGGCGCTGCCCTGGCCACGGAACTGGATGCGCGGCCTGCCCCGGGGCACGGGCACCATGCCGCCGTCGAAGCGCAGCTCGCCGCCGTAGAGGCGGGCCTGGGCATCGGCCACGGTGAAGCCGCTTTCACTGAAGCTCAGGCGCCCGGTGGTGCGCCCGAGCAGCGGGGCCTCGGGCGTGAGCTGCAGGTCGTTGCCGCTGAACTGGACGCTGCCCTGCACGGTGGTCTTGTCGATCTGCTCCAGCGGCAGCTGGAGCTTGAACTGCACCTGGGCGGGGCCGTTGACGGTGGCGCGCTCCAGCACCCGGCCGGTGAAGAAGTTGACCGGCGAGCTGCGCACGAAGCCCAGCACCTCGGTGGCCGGCCCCTGGGCGCTGGCGCTCACGCTGAGCACGGGCGCACGGACCAGATCGGCGATGGCCACCTCGGCCTGGCTCAGGCGCACGCCGGGCGCGCCGTCGAGCCCGGCGTCGAGCCGGCTCAGGCGCAGGGCGGCGCGGTCGAGCACGAGCTGGCCGTTGACGCCTTTGAGGGCCGGCCAGGCGGCATCGCCCTCGTCCTGCAGGAAGGGCGGCACATAGGCGAAATCAACCTCTTTGAGCTGGGCGGTGATGCGGAATTCGCCGCGCGCACCGGGCTGGTTGAACGGGATGTCCCAGAGATCGCCCTGGATGCGGAAATCGACCGGGCCCACCGACCCACCCTGGACGGCATCGCGCACGTAGCGCAGCGCGTCCGGACCGACGGCGAGCGGCAGGTAGCGGTGCACGCGGGTGGCCTCGCCGCGGGTCAGGCGCGCGGTCAGGTCGAGCACGCCGGGGAAGCGCGCGTCCGAGGGGCTGGTGGCGGGGTCGCTGGTGTGCCAGTGGGCGCTGGCCGTGCCTTCGGCGTCGGCGTTGGCCAGGCGCACCTTGTCCAGCCAGGCGTCGATGCGCTCGCCCTGGATGCGCCAGCGCGCGTCGGCTTCGAACCGGGTGAGCGGCACGCGCACGTCTTCGAACACACCGGGCAGGTCGACCGAACCGTCGGCGATCTGGAGTCGCGCATGGCCGCCGTCCTGGTTGAACTCGAAGTCGGCGCTGGCGGCCTGCACACCGGGGCGCCCGGGCAACGGACGCTGACCGTTCACGGCGGCGCGCGCCTGCGCCGCCAGCGCGAGACCGGACACGCGGCCTTTGGCGCGGTAGCGCTCGGGGCGCCAGGCGGCGGGCGCGGGTCCGTCGCTGGCCTGCGCTTCGGCGCTGGCCGGGGCCACGCCCTGCCAGCTGGCGTCAAAGCCTTCGAGGCGGCCGGCGGGCTGCAGGCTGGTCAGCAGCGCGCGGCTGGTCCCGGGCAGGGGCAGGCGCGTGGCCACGGCGGCCAGCGCGGCGAGTTCGATGCGGTCGGCGTTCAGGCTGGTGCTGGCCGGGTTGTTGCCACGCGCGGCCTGGTGCCGCAGCCGCAGTTGTCCGCCCGGCCAGTCTTCACCACCCTGGGTGCGAAAGCGCAGGTTGTCGCTGGCGATCTCGAAACCGGCGGCGCTCCACTGGGCACTCAGGCGGCCCTGCAGCCCGGCCAGCGTGAGTTCGGGCAGCTTCGGCCCGAGCCGGGTGGCCACGTCCTGCAGCGCCAGGTCGGTGACGACGCCGGTGATGCGGCCTTTGGCGACGTCGGCCCAGGCGCGCACGGCACCCTGGCCGGAACGCACGTCGACCTGCCAGGCGGACAGGTCGAGGTAGCCGCGCAGGCGCGAGACGTCGGCCTTGGGGAAATCGGCGTAGAGCTCGCCGCTCCAGCTGTGCCAGGGGGTCTGTTCGCTGGACCCCCGCACGAGATCGAGCAGCGGCTCGCGCAGGCGGCCGCGCAGGCTGAAGCGATCGCCCCATTCGGTGCTCGGGGTGGCATCGAGGCGGAACTGGTGGCGGCGCGCGCTGTTGCGGGCCACGAAGTCGAGGTCCGTCAGGATGATCGGCGGCTGCGCGCGCAGGTCGTCGGTCCAGCGCACGACGCCGTTCTGGATCACGAACTCGGTCTGGGCAAAGAACCAGTCGGCGGCGGCGTTGTCCTCGGGCGTGGGGCCGGAGAAGTCCAGGCCCGCCACTTCGATGCGGCCTTCGGCGGTGCGCCGCACGTCGAGCACGGGTGAGGCGATCACCAGCTGTTCGAAGCCCAGCCGCCACAACGAGGGGACGGACACCGAGGCCTGCACGCTGGGCAGGTGCAGGGCCTCGCGCCCCGCCGGGTCGAAGAGCCGGACATCGGCGAGCTCGAAGGCCGGCACCAGGCTGGGCAGGAAACCGGCGCTTGCGCCATCGCCCGATACCGCCGTCTGCGCACGGATGGCGCCGACCTTCACGGGTACCCCCACAGCCCGGGTGGCCCAGCTTTCCAGCTCGGGGCGCCAGTCGTTGATTCGCGGCACAATCCACCCATGCAAGGCGCCGAAGGTGAGCGCAAACAGGCCCCAGGCGGCCAGCACCATCCACAACAAAAGCCGCGCGGTCACGGAAAGGGTTCTGGGGGTTCTCGTGGCAGACGCGAGAGGTGCCGGGCTTTGATTCATATCCACTGCAAATTATGACGGCCAGCCCCAACATCGGTTCCCCAGCACTCGATTCCGCCCTGTCAACCCATGTGCCGCCGGTCGCACCCTGCCTGGATGCCCTGACACTGGCCCACCGCGAGGCCGCCTACTCCCGTTTCGTGCAGCGCGTGCGACGGCGCTACGCCAGCGAGCTGGACTGCCTGCCGCCGGGGGCGCCGGTGCACGCCAGCATGCAGGCCTGTCTGGCGCAATTGCTCGCCCGCAGCCTGGCCATGCCCGCGGCGCTGCGCGTGTTGCGCCAGCTGGTGCTGGAGCGCCTGGTGGTGCTCGACTGCGAGCAGGACGCCCCGCTGCAGGCGGTGACGCGGGCGGTCACCGAGCTGGCCGAACTCGCGCTCGACGCCGCCTGCACCCTGGCCTTTGCCGAGCTGGACGACCTGTACGGCGCGCCGCTGGCCGAGGGCGGCACCCGGGCTCAGCTGTGGGTGATCGGCATGGGCAAGCTCGGCGCGCGCGAGCTCAACGTGTCGAGCGACATCGACCTGATCTATGTCTACGACGCCGACGGCGAGACCGCCGGGAACGCGCAGGGACGCAACCGCATCAGCAACCATGAGTATTTCGGCAAGGCCGTCAAACACATCTACAACACGGTGGGTGAGACCACCGAACACGGCAATGTGTTCCGCGTCGACCTGGCCCTTCGGCCCAACGGCAACTCGGGACCGAGCGCGGTGTCGCTGGGTGCGCTGGAAGAGTATTTCCTGGTGCAGGGGCGCGAGTGGGAGCGGTTTGCCTGGCTCAAGAGCCGGCTGATCGCGCCGGCCGCCTGCGTGCGCGACAAGAGTGCGAACGGTTTGCGCGGCGCGGTGCTGCCCTTCGTGTTCCGCAAGTACCTGGACTACAACGTCTTCGATTCGCTGCGCAGCCTGCACCGCCAGATCCGCGAGCACGCGTCCAAGCGCGCCGCGGGCAACCCGGGCCGGGCCAACGACGTCAAGCTCTCGCGCGGCGGCATCCGCGAGATCGAATTCACCGTGCAGCTGCTGCAGGTGGTGCGGGGTGGCCAGTTCCCCGAGCTGCGCACACGCCCGACGCTGGACGCGCTGCAGCGCCTGTGCAAAGCCAACCTGATGCCCCCGGCCACGGCCGAGGCGCTGGCCACCGCCTACGACTTCCTGCGCCGGGTGGAACACCGCATCCAGTACCTCGACGACCAGCAGACCCACGTGATGCCCACGCGCGACGACGACCTGGCCTGGCTCGCCGCCACCATGGGCTGCGCCACGGTGTGCGAGTTCCTGCGCGCGCTGGACGCGCACCGCGAAACCGTGGCACAGGAGTTCGACATCCTGCTCGGTGGCACGTCCGGCGGCGGCTGCAACGGCGCGGGCTGCAACGGCAAGAACGGCGCCACCCGCAGCGCGGTCGACAGCCTGCAGGGTGTGTTGCCGCAGCTGCCCGAGGCCTTTGCCGCCAAGGTGGCGCAGTGGTGCGAACACCCGCGCGTGCTGGCGCTGCGCGAAGACGCCCGCCTGCGCCTGGTGCGGCTGGTGGAGCGCACCGGCGCCTGGCTGGAAGAAGGCCGCGTCAACGAGCAGGCGGCGCTGCGCCTGGCGGACTGGATCGAGCCGCTGCTGCGCCGCGAGAGTTATCTGGCGTTGCTGCAGGAGCGGCCTTCGGTGCACGAGCGGCTGCTGCGCCTGCTGGGCGCGGCCAAATGGCCGGCGCGCTACCTGCTCAAACACCCGGGGGTGATCGACGAACTGGCGAGCCAGCAGCTGCTGACCGACCGTTTCGATGCGCTGCAGTTCGAGGCCGAACTGGAAAACCGCCGCGACGCGCTGCGGTCCACCGACGAAGACGACGAAGAGACCCTGCTCAACCTGCTGCGCCGCGCGCACCACGCCGAGGTGTTCCGCACGCTGGCGCGCGACCTGGAAGGGGTGCTCAGCGTCGAGCAGGTGGCCGACGACCTCTCGGCCCTGGCCGACACGATGCTGCGCGTGACGGCGCGCTGGTGCTGGGGCCGCCTGAAGAACCGCCACCGCGAAGAACCGGCCTTTGCCATCATTGGCTACGGCAAGCTGGGCGGCAAGGAGCTGGGCTACGGCAGCGACCTCGACATCGTGTTCGTCTACGAAGACGAAGACGAGAACGCCGGTGAAATCTACGCCGCCTTCGTGCGCAAGATGATCAACTGGATGACGGTCAAGACCGGCGAGGGCGACCTGTTCGAGATCGACACCGCGCTGCGCCCGAACGGCAACTCCGGCATGCTCGTGACCAGCTTCACCGCCTACGCCAACTACCAGCAGCAGCGCGGCAGCAACACGGCCTGGACCTGGGAACACCAGGCGATGACGCGGGCACGCGCGGTGCTGGGCAGTCCGGCGATGTTCGCGCGCTTCGACGCGATCCGCGAATCGGTGATCACCGCCGAACGCGACAGCACTGCGCTGGCGGCCGAGATCGTGGCGATGCGCGAGAAGGTGCGTGCGGCGCACCCGGTGCGCGGCGACATGTTCGACGTCAAGCACAGCCATGGCGGCATGGTGGATGTGGAGTTCGTGGTGCAGTTCCTGGTGCTCTCGCAGTCGCGCGCGCACCCCGAGTTGCGCCTCAACACCGGCAACATCAACCTGCTGCAGCGCGCCGAAGCGGTGGGGCTGCTGCGGCCGGGCATGGGCCAGGCCGCGTCGGACGCCTACCGCGTGCTGCGCCAGATCCAGCACCGCGCCCGGCTGGACGAGGCGCCCACGCAGGTGGACGCCGCGCTGGTGGCATCGGAGGCAGCGGCGGTGCAGGCGCTCTGGCAACACGTGCTGGGCACGCCCCCCGGCGCATGAAACGGTCGGGCAGCTGGCTGCTGCTGTGTGCGCTGCACGCGGTGGCCAGCATGTTGTTGTGGTGGACGCGCGAGGGCACGCTGGACGCCTTCATCTGGCGCGCCGATGGCTGGACCGCCCAGCCCTGGACGCTGTGGACCAGCGCCTGGGTGCACCTGAACACCCCGCAACTGATCCTCAACCAGATGGCGCTGGGCCTGCTGACCGCCTTCGCCTGGGTGATCCGGCCCAACTGGACCTGCACGCTGGCCTGGCTGCTGGCCTGGCCGCTGGGGCAGCTGAGCCTGTTGTGGTGGCCACAGATCGGCTATGCGGTGGGTCTGTCGGGCGTGCTGCACGCGGGCATCGCGGTGCTGGCGGTGCAGTTGCTGCGCCAGCGCATAGCGATCCCGAAAGCGCAGCGCTGGGGCGGTCTGCTGGCGCTGGTGCTGCTGGGCAAGCTGCTGCTGGAGCGCGGCTGGGCGTACCCGGTGGTGTGGGACGGCGCCCATGACATGTCGGTGGTGCAGGCGGGTCACCTGAGCGCCGCGGCCTGGGGGCTGCTGCTGGGTCTGATCGCGACCTGGGGCCCGATCTGGCGCTTCAGCGGCCTGCCGCCCAGACCACCACACGCCGCGGGCCGCTGATCCCGCCGCCTCCGGTCGCCCTTGGGGGCAGGGGCACCGGCTGAAACCATGCTCACGTCATGGTCATGGACAAAAATCTTTCGGACAAATAGTGACTGATCAGTCACAATAGAAACGTTGAAGTTCAAAACAAGAACTCGACGACTTCTCTGACCACCGATCACACGCCGGAAAACCCATGAACACACGGTTACGGAACTTTTTTCAACCGCCGGCCCTCCATACACCAAAGGCTGCGCGTCATGGTGCGCGACAGACAGCCCACGTTTTTGCACTGCGAAGCCTTCCGGACATGTGTCCGGATGCAATCC
>JAHIQV010000404.1 GCA_018903185.1 Gammaproteobacteria bacterium
CGGCCACCACCTGGCCAACGACGCGATCCGCGACTGGGTGTTCGACCGCACCGATCCAAACAAGCGCCCCGAGTTCGTCTCCACGCCGTACGACGTGGCCATCATCGGCGACTACAACATCGGTGGCGACGCCTGGTCCAGCCGCATCCTGCTCGAAGAAATGGGTCTGCGCGTGATCTCCCAGTGGTCCGGCGACGGCACCATCGCCGAGATCGAGAACACGCCCAAGGCCAAGCTCAACGTGCTGCACTGCTACCGCTCGATGAACTACATCAGCCGCCACATGGAAGAGAAGTACGGCATTCCATGGGTGGAATACAACTTCTTCGGCCCGACCATGATCGAGAAGAGCCTGCGCGAGATCGCCAGCCACTTCGACGACAGTATCAAGGCCAAGGCCGAAGAGGTCATCGCCAAGTACAAGCCGCTGATGCAGGCCGTGATCGACAAGTTCAAGCCGCGCCTGCAGGGCAAGAAGGTCATGCTGTTCGTGGGGGGCTTGCGTCCGCGCCACGTGATCGGCGCCTACGAGGACCTGGGCATGGACGTGGTCGGCACCGGCTACGAATTCGGCCACGGCGACGACTACCAGCGCACCACGCACTACGTGAAAGACGGCACGCTGATCTATGACGACGTGACCGGCTACGAGTTCGAGAAGTTCGTCGAGCAGGTGCAACCCGACCTGGTCGGCTCGGGCATCAAGGAAAAGTACGTGTTCCAGAAGATGGGCGTGCCCTTCCGCCAGATGCACAGCTGGGACTACTCCGGCCCCTACCACGGCTACGACGGCTTTGCCATCTTCGCCCGTGACATGGACATGGCGATCTCCAGCCCGATCTGGGGCCTGACCAAGGCTCCCTGGAAGAACTGAACCACCCCCTTTCTTGCTCGCTTCGCGTAGCCGAATCCCCCCTCAAGGGGGCGCACCCAGCGGCCCGGCAAAGCCGGTTCCGCAGGTGCCCTGGCCAACGCGGGCGTGCTGATCGGATCGAACCCTTCTCAACATCCTCTGGAGAGCACCATGCCCCAATCAGCCGACAAGATCCTCGACCACGAACTGCTGTTCCGTGAGCCCGAGTACCAGGACATCTTCCGCACCAAGAAAGCGGAATTCGAGTTCAACCACAGCGACGAAACGGTCAAGCAGATCGTCGAGTGGACCAAGACCGAAGACTACAAGCAGAAGAACTTCGCCCGCGATTCCCTGTCGGTGAACCCGGCCAAGGCCTGCCAGCCGCTGGGCGCCGTGTACGTGGCCAACGGTTTCCAGAAGACGCTGAGCTTCGTGCACGGCAGCCAAGGCTGCGTGGCCTACTACCGCTCGCACTTCAGCCGCCACTTCAAGGAACCCACGTCCTGCGTGAGCTCTTCGATGACGGAAGACGCCGCCGTGTTCGGTGGCCTGAACAACATGGTCGACGGCCTGGCCAACGCCTACAGCCTGTACAAGCCCGACATGATCGCGGTGTCCACCACCTGCATGGCCGAAGTGATCGGTGACGACGTCGACGCCTTCATCAAGACCAGCAAGCAAAAAGGCAGCGTGCCCGACGAGTTCGACGTGCCGTTCGCCCACACCCCGGCCTTCGTCGGCAGCCACATCACCGGCTACGACAACGCGCTGCTGGGCATCCTGCGCCACTTCTGGGACGGCAAGGCCAAGACCACCGAACCCCTGGTGCGCGTGCCCAACGAGAGCATCAACTTCATTGGTGGCTTCGACGGTTACGTCGTCGGCAACATGAAGGAAATCCGCCGCATCTTCGATCTGTTCGGTGTGCAGGTGAACATCATCTGTGACCCGTCCGGTAACTGGAACACGCCCACCGACGGCGAGTTCCGCATGTACGCCGGCGGCACCTCGAAAGAAGAAGTGGTGGCCGCGCTGCACGCCAAGGCCACCATCGTGTTCCAGGAATTCTGCTGCGAGAAGACCAGCAAGTTCATCGCCGAACACGGCCAGGAAGTCGTCACGCTGAACGCCCCCATCGGCATCGCCGGCACCGACCAGTTCCTGATGGAAATCTCGCGCCTGACCGGCAAGCCGATCCCGGCCGAGCTGGAAAAAGAACGCGGCGAACTGGTCGACGCCATGGCCGACAGCCAGGCCCACCTGCACGGCAAGCGCTACGCCCTCTACGGCGACCCGGACCAGATGCTCGGCTACGCCCAGTTCTTGCTGGAACTCGGTGCCGAACCCTCGCACGTGCTGGCCACCAACGGCACCGAAACCTGGGCCAAGAAAGTGCAGGCGCTGTTTGACTCGTCGCCCTACGGCGCCGGCTGCAAGGTCTACCCCAAGCGCGATCTCTGGCACCTGCGTTCGCTGCTGTTCACCGAGCCGGTGGACTTCCTGATCGGCAACACCTACGGCAAGTACCTGGAACGCGACACCAAGACCCCGCTGGTGCGCATGGTGTTCCCGATCTTCGATCGCCACCACTACCACCGTTTCCCCACCTGGGGCTACGAAGGCGGCATGCGCGTGCTGGTCACCCTGCTCGACGAGTTCTTCGAGACGCTGGATGCCAACACGATCATCCCGGGCAAGACCGACTACAGCTACGACATCATCCGTTGAGGGCTCCCCCCGCGCCGCTTCGCGTCACCCCCCAGGGGGCGCCGCTGGCGGCCGGGCAAAGCCCGTTCCGCGGCGGCCTCGGATGGGCTTCCCCTTGCTCATCCTTGGCAGCTTCTGATCCAACGTTCCATATCTAGAGGTGCCCTATGGCCAACGTGACATTCAGTTCTCCGCGCATGAAGAAGGACCTCACGGTCTATGCCATCGCGGGTGACACCAAGACCTTGCTGGCGGTGGCGAAGGCCAACAACATTCCGCTGGATTTTGAGTGCGAGAACGGTGAGTGCGGCTCCTGCCAGTTGCAGGTGACCGTGCTCTCGGGCAACACGCCGCACGGCGTGGCGCTGACGGAAAAAGAGAAGACCGTGTTGAAGCTGGCCGGCAAGATCACGGCGCAGCAGATCGCCGACGCCGAGACCAAGGACCTGCCGCCCCCGTGGCGCCTGGCTTGCCAGTTCATCGTGCGCAACGAAGACATCGTCGTGAAGTTCTGATCATGGATGCCGTCTACATCAAGACCACGCAGGACGGTCGCAAGGTCGAGGTGATCGACGGCTGGGTCTGCCTGGGTGGTGTGCGCGAGGCCGACAACCTGATCGCCATGGACGAGCACCCGAACCGCCAGGCGATTGCAAAGGCGGTGCCCGGGGCCACCCATGTGGCGGGTCGCCTGCCCCTGACCCTGCCCGAGGCCGCTGTGGCCCAGGGCGCCCTGTCGGTCGCGCAGCGGCAGTTCGATGCCAGCCCGGCCGGCATCACGCAGCGCCTGCGCAAGGCGGTCTGGGCCAAGACCGCAGCCGAAGGCGTTGAATGAGGCCCCCCCTGCCGCGCTTCGCGCGACCCCCCAAGGGGGCGGCACTGGCCGTCCGGCAAAGCCGGCCCGGCGGTGCCCTGGGGCGCTCCCCCTCGGGCGTCTTGGCTGCGCTTCGGTGACTGGTTGTGGTGAATAGGCGTTAAAAACCGGCTGCGGCCATCGGAGAGAACCATGATCTATGTGGTGGAAGTGCCCGAACAAGCCGCCCCGCGCGCCTGGTTCGCCTACGACGAGGCCGACTTCGCCCGCAAGGTCGAGGCTGGCGATCCGCTGCAGCCGTGGGAAATTTTTGACGCCTTGAGCGCGCGCGAGCTGCTCAGCGACATCGGCCACGAAGCGGTGGACGCGACCGCACGGGAGCGCTACCCGGCCATCTGCGCGCTCGGCGACAGCCACGGCTGGGACGCGCCGCTGTACCGTGCGGACCACCTGCTCGGCAGCGGCGTGCTGAGCGCCGAGCCGGTGAGCGAGGCCGCGGCGCTGGAGGCGGCGCTGGCCGCGCGCGGCGGGCTCACCTGCGTCTACCACGGCGACCGCGACGCCATCGGCGCGTTCGAAGGCGCCGATCCGCGCATCGCCGGCAAAGACAACTGGCACGCGCGGCGTGCCCTGTACGAACAGCTGGTGGCGCTGGAAGTGCTGGCCGACGACAACTGATCCCACCGATCCACGGCCATGAAGCTGCGCATCGAACGCACCCATGCCCAGACCCTGGCCGGGGAATTCCCCGAGCTGGCCGGCCTGACGGACCAGCTGCGTTTCGGCCAACACGCCGAGACCCGGCTGCGCCTGCTCAGCGCGCCGGTGCTGGACCGGCTCGACCAGCTCTGGGACGCGGGCGGCCCGGCCCAGCAGCGCCGCGCCGTGCAGCTGCGTTCGCTGCGGGGTCTGCTCGGCGTGCCCGGTGCCCAGCGCTTCACGGCCGACACGCTGGAAGACGTGGTGCCGGCGCTGGTGGCCTACCTGGCCGACGGCAGCACCCACGGCTGGCTGTTCAGCGCCGACACCGACGGCGTGCCGCTGGCCTGGTGCCCGACCCGCATCGACTACACCCCGCCCTCGAACGACGAAACCGGCAAGGTCACCATCGACCTCAAGGCCAACGCCAAGGGCGGCCTGGGCAACCAGACCCTGCGCCTCTCGGGCAACGACGTGATCGGCCGCAGCGTGGCCGAGCTGCTGCTCGCGCGCGGCCTGGTGCGCGAAACGCCCGAGCTGTTGCGCGCGTACGAAGCCTCGGTGGCCACGTATTTCGACTGGCGCGCGCAGAGCGGTGCCCAGTTCC
>JAHIQV010000405.1 GCA_018903185.1 Gammaproteobacteria bacterium
AGGAACTGGGCGCTCCGATCATCATGCACGACTTCCTCACCGGCGGCTTCACCGCCAACACGAGCCTGGCCAACTGGTGCCGTGACAACGGCATGCTGCTGCACATCCACCGTGCCATGCACGCCGTGCTGGACCGCAACCCGCACCACGGCATCCACTTCCGCGTGCTCAGCAAGTGCCTGCGCCTGTCGGGTGGTGACCACCTGCACTCCGGCACCGTGGTGGGCAAGCTCGAAGGCGATCGTGAGGCCACGCTGGGCTGGATCGACATCATGCGCGACTCGTTCATCAAGGAAGACCGCAGCCGCGGCATCTTTTTCGACCAGGACTTCGGTTCGATGCCGGGCATGTTCCCGGTCGCCTCGGGCGGCATCCACGTGTGGCACATGCCCGCGCTGGTCAACATCTTCGGCGACGACTCCTGCCTGCAGTTCGGTGGCGGAACGCTGGGTCACCCCTGGGGCAATGCGGCGGGCGCCTGTGCCAACCGCGTGGCGGTCGAGGCCTGCGTCAAGGCCCGCAACGAAGGCGTGGCGGTGGAAAAAGAGGGCAAGACCGTGCTGATGGATGCCGCCAAGCACTCGCCCGAACTCAAGATCGCCATGGAAACCTGGAAAGAGATCAAGTTCGAGTTCGACACAGTGGACAAGCTCGACGTGGCGCACAAGTGAACCTGTCGATTTCGATCCATGACTTTGTCGCAAAGCCTTGCCGTGCCTTCAGCACTGTCTGCGGCTTTGCTTCGCGTCCTGAATCGAACTTGACAGGTTCGGACGCAGCGCTATTTTTTAAAGGAACCCATCATGAGCATGCAAGACTACACCTCACGACTCTCCGACCCTGCCAGCCGCAAGTTCGAGACCTTTTCCTACCTGCCGGCCATGACCGATGCGGATATCCGCAAACAGGTCGAGTACCTGGTGAAAAAGGGCTGGAACCCCGCGATCGAACACACCGAGCCGCAGTACCTGATGGACTCCTACTGGTACATGTGGAAGTTGCCGATGTTCGGTGAGACCGACGTGGACAAGGTGCTGGCCGAAGCCGCAGCCTGCCGCAAGGCCAACCCGGACAACCATGTGCGCCTGATCGGCTACAACAACTTCTCGCAGTCGCAGGGCACCTCGATGGTGATCTATCGCGGGAAAACGGTGTAACTGTTGATCCCCCCGCGCCGCCTGCGGCGTCACCCCCCAGGGGGCGATGCCTGTGGCCCGGCGAAGCCGGTTCCACGGCATCTCTGGTTACTGCACGCGCTCCGGACGTTTGGTTGGAATTTCTTCTCAACTGATCGCCCGTGAGCGTGGTGCGGTGTGGCCGACGCAGTGAGGTAAAGGGGGAGACGGCCGCAGGCCGTCGGAGGACACGAACGGAGTTGGCCGCGCCGCGTCACGCGGTGCAGGCCAACGCCAATGGACAACGAGTGCAAGGTCTGTGGAGACGAACATGAGCGAAACACTAGACGCCTACCGCGTCGCACAGCAACCCTATTACCGCCCGGTGGCCGATGAGGTCGAACTGTACGAGGCCGCGTACTCGGTGCGCATGCCCATGATGCTCAAGGGCCCCACCGGCTGCGGCAAGACACGCTTTGTCGAGTACATGGCGTGGAAGCTGAACAAGCCGCTGATCACCGTGGCCTGCAACGAAGACATGACGGCCAGTGACTTGGTTGGCCGCTTCTTGCTGGACGCCCAGGGCACCCGCTGGCAGGACGGCCCGCTGGCCATGGCCGCGCGCCTGGGCGCCATCTGCTACCTTGACGAAGTCGTTGAGGCGCGGCAAGACACCACCGTGGTGATCCATCCGCTGACCGACAACCGCCGCGTGTTGCCGCTGGAGAAAAAGGGCGAGCTGGTCAAGGCCCACCCGGACTTCCAGATCGTCATCTCCTACAACCCGGGCTACCAGAGTCTGATGAAGGACTTGAAACAGTCCACCAAGCAGCGCTTCGGTGCGCTGGATTTCAACTACCCGGAACACGACATCGAAGCGGAGATCGTGGCCCACGAAACCGGCGTGAGCCTGGACGTGGCGGGCAAGCTGGTCGGCATCGCCGAGCGTGCACGCAACCTCAAGGGCCATGGCCTGGATGAAGGCATCTCCACCCGCATGCTGATCTACGCGGGCAGCCTGATCGCCAAAGGCGTGGCCGCTCAGGCCGCCTGCCGCGTGGCCCTGGTGCGCCCGATCACGGACGACCCGGACATGCGCGATGCGCTGGATGCAGCGGTTTCGACATTCTTCTGATATCGCCATGAGCGTTCACCTGCACGACCACACCGAGTGGACCGACCAGCTGGAGCCGGCTTCGCGCGAGCTGCTGGAGCGCAGCTGGCCCGATGCGACCAAGGCGTTTTCGGCGCGTGGACTGGACAACTACGTGAAGGGCGCCGCCGCGCTGCGCGGTCTTGGCCGTGGCCACGAACTGGTCAACGCCTGGATCGACGGCGCGCCACAGGTGGCGCAGGAGATCGGCGAGGACGTGGTTGGTGAACTGGCCACCACCGCGCTCATGCTCGCGTCCAAGACATCGGGTGCGGTGATCGAGCTGGTGCTGGCGACCGCGCCCACCGCCGCGCGCCGCCTGGCCGATGGCGCGTTGTTCATGCAGTACCTCCAGTTCCTCAACACCCTGGTGGCGCAGGCGCCGCGCGGGCTGCGGCCCATGCTGGGCCAGCTGGACGCGCTGTTCGGTCAGCTCACGCTCGGCGGCCTGCGGCGCTGGGCGACCTGGGGCGCGCAGGCGCACCGCACGAACTACGAAGAACAGGTCGCGTACTTCGGCCTGCAGTCCAAAGAGTCGCTGGCCATGTTGCAGAAGGAACGCAAGGGCACGCTGCTGGTGGACGTGCAGCGGCGCATCAACATGTACCTGCGCGCGCTCTGGGGGCGCGACTTCTTCATGCGCCCCACGGCGGGCGACTACGAGAGCCGTGAGGGCTACCGCCCCTTCATCGAGGACTATTTCATCCACCTGCCCGACGCGTATGACGCGGTGGAGGGCAACGCCGGCCCGGTGGACGCCACACAGCTCTACCGCGCCGCCGCCGCGCACGCCGCCTCGCACGTGGTGTTCACGCGCCAGCCGATCTCGGCCGAATCGCTGAACCCGTGGCAGATGGCGGTGATCGGTCTGATGGAAGACGCTCGGGTGGAATCGCTGACGCTGGCGCGCTTTCCCGGCATGCGCCCGCTCTGGGCCCAACTGCACACCGTGACCGCCACTCAGTGCGCCACGGCAGGCGACTGGCTCAACCGCCTGGCGCGCGCGCTGCTCGACCCCGCCTTTGAAGACGCGCATCCCTGGATCGCCCAGGGCCGCGCGCTGCTGGCCGAGGCGCTGCCGCGCATGCAGGCAGCACCGCATGACAACACCGTGTCGTGGGAACTCGGCGTGCAACTGGCGCACAGCTACCGCGAGCTCACGTTGGGGCCCAGCTACCAGCCGCGCACCGATCTGCAAAGCGCGACCTATCGCGACGACAACCGCTACTTCTGGGCCTTTGACGGTTTTGACTTTGAACGTTCCATCGCTGCGGGATACGAGCCACCGCAGCAGGTGCGCAAGCAGGTCGGTCTGATGGAGTTCGTCAACGAGCTGGAAGTGGAGGGCGCGGGCGACGATGCGCAGGAGGTCTGGGTACTGGGCACCGAGCTCTTCCCGTACGAAGATCTGGGTGTGTCCTTCAACCAAAGCGAAGGTCGCGAGCCGGTGCTGCCGCCGGTGCACTACGGCGAATGGGACCACATGATCCAGCTCGAACGCCCGGCTTGGGCCACGGTGCAGGAACGCCGACCCAAGGTCGGCGACGTGGCGGTGATCGACGGCATCCTCGTCGAGCACCGGCGCCTGATCGGCCGCATGAAGTACATCCTGGACGCGATGCAGCCACAAGGTGTGCAGCGCATCCGCAAGCTCGAAGACGGCGACGACATCGACCTCAACGCGGCGCTCGCGTCGGTGATCGAGATGCGCATGGGCCGCCAGCCCGATCCGCGCATCATGATGCGCAGTGTGCGCAAGACGCGCGACATCTCGGTGCTGGTGCTGCTTGATCTCTCGCAGTCCACCAACGACAAGGTGGCCGGGCAGGACCACACGGTGCTCGAACTCACGCGTTCGGCCTGCGCGCTGCTGGCGGATGCGATCCAGAAAGTGGGTGACCCGTTCGCCATCCACGGCTTCTGCTCCGATGGCCGCCACGACGTGAACTACTGGCGATTCAAGGACTTTGACCAACCCTACGACAGTGTGGCCAAGGCGCGCCTGGCCGGCATGGAAGGGCAGCTCTCCACCCGCATGGGCGCGGCCGTCCGCCACGCCGCGGCGGCGCTGAAGGCGCAGCGCAGCAGCAAAAAGCTGCTTCTGGTCATCACCGACGGTGAACCCGCCGACGTGGACGTGCGCGACCCGCAGTACCTGCGTCACGACACGAAAAAAGCGGTGGAAGAAGCGGGCCGAAACGGCGTCATGACCTACTGCATGAGCCTGGACCCGCGCGCCGACCAGTACGTTCGCCGCATCTTCGGCGAGCGCAACTACCTGGTGGTGGACAAGGTGGAACGCCTGCCCGAGAAGCTGCCGGTCCTGTATGCTGGATTGACCCGATAACCTGGACTCCCACCATGAGCATCATCCAAAGCCGTACGAAAACCTATGCGGGTATCGACAACGAAGAACACAACGGCATGACCATGACCGGGCGCATCATCCGCGATGCTTGGGTCTTCGGCCTGCTGCCCGAGGGCGAGGGTTTTGCCGGCAAGAACGCGGGCGATCTCCAGAACCTGTTCGAGGCCGTGCACAAGGCCTGGGAGCCCTATGGGCAGTTGCCCAGTCGCCTGCCGACCGAACTGGCCGAGCGCCACGCGCGCATCCACGCCGAAGCGGTGGAACGCGCCAAGGGGATGGGTTGGGACGCCGAGCTGGGCGAAGACGACTGAAGCCGCTTTGCCTTCAGCGCGATCACTTCATTGCTGAAGTCCTGGCCGTGACAGCACGATCTGCCGCTTTGCGCCTTGAATGCCAATCGGTATGAACCGTATGCGTCTCAAGGCATGGCGGAGCTGGCCTGGGGCAACTTCAGCAGGGGACCGTACTTGGCGGCCAAGTGTCCTTCAGCGTGTTCGAGCATGAAGTAGCGGAAGGCTTCAGCCGCGGGTGAGAGAAGTTTCGCGCGCGTGTGCACGATGTTCCACGCCCGCACCACCGGCGCGCCGCGCACGTCCAGCACCTGGATCAGGCCGTTTTCCAGCTCAAGCCCTATGGTGTGCAGTGACAGGAAGCCCAGGCCCAGCCCGGCCATGACGGCCTGCTTGATGGTTTCGTTGCTGTTGAGCTGCATCTGCAGGCGGGGCTCGACGCGTGCATCGACAAAGAATTTCTCCATTGCGGCGCGCGTGCCGGAGCCGACCTCACGCACGATGAAGTCGTAGGGGCGCAGGTCTTCGACCTCCAGATCGCCTTGCTGGCCCAGCGGGTGTTTGGGTGCGCTCACAAAAACGTGCGGATGCGCAGCGAAGGGCTCGGCCCGCGTGTCCAGTTCTTTGGGCGGACGCCCCATGACGGCGATGTCCACATCGTTGTTCTGCAGCATGCCCACCAGCTGGTCGCGGTTGCCGATGGCCAGCCTCAATTCGACACCGCGGTGCTTGTCGAGGAATTCGCCGAGCAGGCCCATGAGGAAATACTTGGCCGTGCCCACCATGCCCACCGTCAGCACGCCGACTTCGGCACGCTTGAGCCGCGCGGCCACGTCTTCGGCGTCCTTGAGCGAGGCCAGGATCTTGCGCGCGTGCACGAGGATGTACTCGCCCGCAGTGGTCAGGCTGACCTGCCGACCACTGCGCTCAAACAGGGGCATGCCCACACGCTCCTCAAACTCCTTGATCTGCATGGTCACAGCGGGCGGCGTCAGGTGCAGTGCTTCGGCCGCGCGGGCAAAGCTCAACTGCCGCGCCACCTCGTTGAAGACGCGCAATTGGCGGAAGGTGGTGTTTTTCATTAAGGTAAAGCTGAATCGAATGACGACAATATTTGAATTTACCTGATGCTAAAGGTTTTCTAAAGTCCAGTCTTATCTAAAACCTGAACCCCCTGAACCTCAACGGAGACAAGCATGGACCAAAGCGCACGTTACGCCGACCTTAGCCTCAAGGAAGAAGACCTGATCGCCAAAGGGGGACACATCCTCGTGGCCTACAAGATGAAGCCCAAGGCCGGCCACGGCTACCTGGAGGCCGCGGCCCACTTTGCGGCCGAGTCGTCCACCGGCACCAACGTTGAGGTGAGCACCACCGACGACTTCACCAAGGGCGTCGACGCGCTGGTGTACTCCATCGACGAAGCCACGGAAGACATGCGCATCGCGTACCCGATGGACCTGTTCGACCGCAACGTCACCGACGGCCGCATGATGATGGTGTCCATCCTGACGCTGGTGATCGGCAACAACCAGGGCATGGGCGACATCGAGCACGCCAAGATCCACGACATCTACTTCCCCGAGCGCGCCATTCAGCTGTTTGACGGTCCGAGCAAGGACATCTCGGACATGTGGCGCGTGCTGGGTCGCCCGATCAAGGATGGCGGCTACATCGCCGGCACGATCATCAAACCCAAGCTGGGCCTGCGCCCCGAGCCGTTCGCGGCCGCGGCGTATCAGTTCTGGCTGGGTGGCGACTTCATCAAGAACGACGAGCCCCAGGGCAACCAGGTGTTCTGTCCGCTGAAGAAGGTGTTGCCGCTGGTGTACGACGCCATGAAGCGCGCCCAGGACGAAACCGGCGAGGCCAAGCTGTTCTCGATGAACATCACCGCCGACGACCACTACGAAATGCTGGCCCGTGCCGATTTCGCGCTGGAAACCTTCGGCCCCGATGCCGACAAACTGGCTTTCCTGGTGGACGGTTTCGTGGGTGGCCCGGGCATGATCACCACCGCCCGCCGCCAGTACCCAGGCCAGTACCTGCACTACCACCGCGCCGGCCACGGCATGATCACCAGCCCCAGCGCCAAGCGCGGTTACACGGCTTTCGTGCTGGCCAAGATTTCGCGTCTGCAAGGTGCCTCGGGCATCCACGTCGGAACCATGGGCTACGGCAAGATGGAAGGCGAGAACTCGGACAAGAACATCGCCTACATGATCGAGCGCGACGAAGCCCAGGGCCCGGTCTACTACCAGAAGTGGTACGGCATGAAGCCCACCACCCCGATCATCTCGGGCGGCATGAACGCGCTGCGTCTGCCGGGCTTCTTTGAAAACCTGGGCCACGGCAACGTGATCAACACCTCGGGTGGCGGCGCCTACGGTCACATCGATTCGCCCGCTGCCGGTGCGATCTCGCTGCGCCAGTCGTACGAGTGCTGGAAGTCGGGCGCCGACCCGATCGCCTACGCCAAGGAGCACAAGGAATTCGCCCGCGCGTTTGCCTCGTTCCCTGGGGATGCGGACAAGCTGTACCCTGGCTGGCGCGAAAAATTGGGTGTTCACAAGTAACTCCCATCGTCTCTTTGGCGGGCGGCTGTTTCGGCCTCGGGGCCGCTGGGCGCACTGCGACGCTCGTGTCCCCCGGCGGCGTTCCGCCGCCTCCTCCTTTACCTCGCTTTGCAGTACACCCAGCGGCCCCGATTCCGAAGCAGCTGTGGCGTTCCAACGGTTGCGCGCCAAGAGGTCTGCGGTGAGAGCGCACGGTGCTTGACGCAGCGAAGTAAAGGAGGAGGGGCGGGCGCAGCCCGACCCGGGGGACATGAGCGGAGTTGAGTACCGTGCGCTCTCACCGCGGGGAGCGAAGTGTCTTCACAGCGCGAACGACGCAACACACCTCCGAACGAACGCACCAGCAGGAGAGCAGAAATGACCACCGACTACCGCATCGACCAAGAACCCTACTACCAGCCACAAAGCAACGAGGTTGCGCTGTACGAGGCCGCCTACGTCGCGCGCCTGCCGGTCATGCTCAAAGGCCCCACCGGCTGCGGCAAGTCGCGCTTTGTCGAATACATGGCCTGGAAGCTGCAGCGCCCGCTCATCACCGTGGCCTGCAACGAAGACATGACCGCGTCCGATCTCGTGGGCCGCTACCTGCTCGAAGCCGGCGGCACGCGATGGCTCGACGGTCCGCTCACCATGGCCGCGCGTTTGGGCGCCATCTGCTACCTCGACGAAATCGTCGAAGCACGCCAGGACACCACCGTCGTGATCCACCCGCTCACCGACCACCGACGCACCTTGCCGCTGGACAAGAAGGGCGAGCAGGTGCGTGCCCACCCGGACTTCCAGCTTGTCATCTCCTACAACCCCGGCTACCAGAACCTCATGAAGGACCTGAAGCCCTCGACCAAACAGCGCTTCGTCGCGTTCGATTTCGACTACCCGCCGCCCGAGCAGGAAGCGCGCATCGTGGCCAGCGAAACCGGCATCGACGAAGCCCTCGCCGCCCGGCTGGTGAAGATCGCCATCACCGCGCGCAACCTCAAGGGCCACGGTCTGATCGAAGGCATCTCCACCCGCCTGATGGTCTACGCCGCCACGCTCATGAAGGGTGGCGTGGCGCCGCGCGACGCCTGCCGCATGGCGCTGGTGCGGCCCATCACCGACGACGCCGACATCCGCGAGACGCTGGACCACGCCATCGACGCCGTTTTTGACGCCGCTTGAACCCGCGGAGCCCGGCATGACCACCGCCGCCACCGACATGCCCGCCGACCACCTGCAGGCCTGGCGCGCCCGGCTCGACACGCGTTTTCCCGAGGTGGATCCGGTGTTCGAGGCGTGCCTGGTGGATGCGGTGCGCGTGCTCAGTCCCGAGGGGCTGGACGCCTACATCGACTACGCGCGCACACTCGGCAAGCTGGGCCGCGGCGTCGAGCCGATGTTGATCTTTCTGGCCGAGTGGCCGCAGATCGCGCGCTCGCTCGGTGAAGACGCCTTGCCCGCCATCGCGGCCACCATCCACACGCTCTACAAGTCGCCCAACGGCAAGGCCATCACGCCCTTTCTGCAGAGCCTGGCGGCCGTCGCCAGAAGACTGCCTTCGCGTGAGCCGTTCCAGCGTTACCTGAGCCTCTCGCTCGATTTCATGGAGCGCACCACCGGCTCCATCCACGGCCACCACAAGACCTTTG
>JAHIQV010000406.1 GCA_018903185.1 Gammaproteobacteria bacterium
CCGCATCGGCGCCGTGGGCCACAAGCCAGCGCGCTTCGTCCACCGTGGTGGCGCTGGACAGCACCACGCTGCCCCAGCTCTTCACACGGGCCACCAGCTCGGGGGCCGGCAGGCCGAAGTGGAAGCTCACCACCGGCGGACGGAAGGGTTCGAGCAGGTCGGCCGTTGCGGCGCTGAACGGGATGCGGCCGGCGCCGGCCGGCACCCCGGCGAGGTCCAGCCCGGCCTCGGCATAGAAGGGGGCGAGCGCCGCGCGCCAGCTGGCCTCGCGGGCCGCATCGGGCTCGGGTGGTGTGTGGCAGAAAAAGTTGACGTTCCAGGGACGCTGCGTGCCGGTGCTCAGGGTCGCCAGCTCGCGCTTCAGGGCCTCGGGCGCGAGCATGGCGCAGGGCAATGAGCCCAGGCCGCCGGCGTTGCTGACGGCAATGGCCAGGGCCGCGCCCTGCACGCCGGCCATGGGGGCCTGGATCAAGGGCCATTCGGTGCCCAGCAGGGAAGGGAGGTTTTTCATGGCGCGCATTGTCCCCCTGCGCCGCCCGGTCGTGTGCTGCCCAAGGGCTTCATCGGGAAAACCCTCGGTTTGAGGCTGGGGAAATCATTTAATATATTAAATAAATGAGCACCGAAACCCCTTTTGTCCACCGCAACCTGCCGCGCCTGCTGCTCGAAGCCCGCGAGGCCGTGATGCAGCACACCCGGCCCAGTCTGCGCGAGCACGGCTTGTCGGACCAGCAGTGGCGCGTGCTGCGTGTGCTGGGTGAACACGCGGCCGATCCGGCGGGCGTGGAGACCGGCCGCGTGGCCCGCGAAGCCCTGCTGCTGGGCCCCAGCCTCACCGGCGTGCTCACGCGCATGGAACGCGACGGCCTGATCAGCCGCGCGCGCTGCCCGCAGGACGCGCGCCGCACGGTGGTGCGCGCCACGCCAGCTGGACTGAAGCTGGTGCGCACGCTGTCGTTGACCATCGAGGCGCACTACGCCTGGATGGAATCGCAACTGGGTAAGGCGCGGCTGGCGCAGCTCTACACCCTGCTCGACAGCGTGATCGCGCTGGAAGTGCCCGATGCCGATGCGGTCGAGGGCGGGGCCGAACAAGACGCCGCATGAAGGAACCGACATGAACACCCCCTGGACCCCGCCGTACCTGCCGCAGGGCACGGTCTACGGCACCCTGCTGAACTTCCGGCGCGAACACGCGCTGTGGGCGCCGCGCATGAACGAGGCGCCCTACAAGGCGCCGCCGCAGGCGCCGGTGCTCTACATCAAGACCGCCAACACCTTCACGCCGTCGGGCCATGCCATCGCGCTGCCCCACCAGGTCGCCGAGGTCGATGTGAGCGCGTCGCTCGGGCTGGTTGCGGGCGAGGGCGGCCGCGTCGCGAGCGCCGTGCTGTTCAACAACGTGGCGATTCCGCACGAGAGCTACTTCCGCCCGTCGGTGAAGTTCCGCTGTGTGGACGGCTTCCTCGGTGTGGGGCGCGATGCCGTGGCGCTGGACGCGCTGGGGGGCCTCGACGGCCTGGCCGGGCTGGTGATCGAGCTGCGCATCAATGGCGTGCACCGCCAGACCGTGGCGCTGGCCGACCTGGTGCGCGACGCGGCCACGCTCTGGGCCGACGTGAACGCCTTCCAGACCTTGCGGCCGGGCGACGTGCTGATGCTCGGCACCGATTGCCTGCCCGACGGCACCCGCCCGCGCGCCAAAGCCGGCGACGCGGTGGAGATCCTGGCCACCGGCTTCAAGCCGCTGGTGAACGCCTTCGTCGGAGAACAGACATGAAAAGAGCCCGTATCGCCTGGGCCGGCGCGGTCCACGACGCCATCGAAGCCGATGGCCAGCTCGAACTGCTCACCCCCGCTTTCAAAGGTCGCCGCGTGACTTTCGACGAGGTGGTCTGGTTGCCGCCGCTGGCGCCCGTTGACCGCGCGCGCACCGTGCTCGCGCTGGGCCTGAACTACGCCGATCACGCCAAGGAACTTGATTTCAAGGCGCCCGAAGAGCCGCTGGCCTTCGTCAAGGGCGAGTCCTCGCTGATCGGTCACAGCGCCTTCACCGTGCGACCCGACAACGTGCAGTTCATGCATTACGAATGTGAACTCGCGGTGGTGATCGGC
>JAHIQV010000051.1 GCA_018903185.1 Gammaproteobacteria bacterium
AATACATGTTCCGCCAGCCATTGCGGACCGCTGGTGTAGGGGGTGCCAGCGTCCAGGATGGCCTCCATCAACGGGAACTTCGGACTTCCATCGGGCAGGCGTCCCCGGCTCACCACGTTGCCGACGACGAACATGTCGGGTGCCAGCGCCATCTGGTCGGCACCGAACCCTTCGATCAGGTCGATGTCCAGCGCCTGGAGCTGGTCGCTCATGGGGGGGTAGACGCCGGCGTCACAACCGGTGACGCGGTGGCCGGCCTCGCGGGCGAGCGCCGCCAGACCGCCCATGAACGTGCCACAAATGCCCAGAATATGAATATGCATCGGGCGATTTTAGGGGGGCCAACCCTGGCGACTGCCAGACCAAAGCCGCCCAAGGCTGCATGGGTGCAGGTCAGCAGGCAAAATGCCCCGATGCAAGCTGATCGATCTGGTCCCACCGCTGAAATGGCCGCCGTGGCCGCGCGCCTCGTGGTGGAAGAAGGGCTCGAATACGCCGCGGCCAAGCGCCAGGCCGGCAAGCAGCTCGGCTTGCCCTCGCGCGGGCTCTGGCCCGACAACGAGATGCTGGATGCGGCGGTGCGCGAGCACATCGCCATTTTTTGTGCCGACACCCAGGCGATCGAGCTGCAGGTGTTGCGGCGGTTGGCACTGGTCTGGCTGGACCGGTTGGCGGGTTTCAGGCCGCACTTGGGCGGCGCTGTCTGGCACGGCACCGCCACCCGGCACAGCGATATCCATATCCAGCTGTTCTGCGACGACCCCAAAGCGGCCGAATGGGCCTTGCTCGATCGCCGGGTGGATTACCACACGGGCACGGTCATGGGCTGGCGCGGCGAGCCGGTGGATGTGTTGTCCCTGCGCGTGCGCTGTGAGGAACTGGGGCAATGGGTGCTGATCCACCTGCTCGTGTACGACCTTGACGATTTGCGTGGGGCGCTCAAACCGGACGGGCAGGGCCGCAAGCCGCGCGGAGACGCGCAGGCCTTGCGCGATTTGATGGCACAAGGAACCGAGGAAAACTCCGCATGAGCATGAATCGACGGACCGCGTGGATGTTGGGCGTGGCAGCGGCCGCAGGCGCGGCCGGGGCCGGGTTTGCGCTGTGGCGTCATCGGCCGCAGCCGGTGTTGTCCGACGCCGAGGCCGAGTTCTGGGCTTCGCGTTTTGAAGACCCCGATGGCCAGCCGCTGGTGATGGAGCGCTTTCGCGGCCAGCCCTTGCTGGTGAATTTCTGGGCCACCTGGTGCCCACCCTGTGTCGAGGAGTTGCCATTGCTCAATGCGTTCTACCGTGAGCACCAGGCACGGGGCTGGCAGGTGGTGGGACTGGCCGTTGACCAGGTGCCTGCGGTGCGCAGCTTCCTTCAGAAGTTGCCGCTGGTGTTTCCGGTGGGCATGGTCGGCTTTGCCGGCACCGAGCTCAGCCGGATCCTGGGCAATCCCGGTGGTGGCCTGCCCTACACCGTCGTGTTCGATTCGTCGGGCGTGGTGCTGCATCAAAAGGTGGGCAAAGTCAGCCAGGCCGATCTGGATTTGTGGGCGCAACTGGCTTGACAGATGGCGCGGGAGGGGGATACTTCCGCTCCAAAAAACGGGCACACACGCCGTTTGTCATGACGACTCAAATCTGGTGGAAAAAGGGATAAAGTCCCATAAATTGCAGCCAAACGTTCTTTTCTTCAGTTTGTTCATGGTGTCATGCGCCTGCGTTCCATGAGATCTGGAATCGAGCGCTTCGTGTACACTGCGACACCCCATTTGGCCAGCTGCATGCATGTTCAAGGGATTTGAATGCAATTGGTCGGATTTGACAGATTTTCGTTGGAGTAATCATGGATCTGAGAAAACTGAAGACACTGATTGACCTGGTGTCCGAGTCGAACGTGTCCGAGCTGGAAATCACGGAGGCCGAAGGCAAGGTTCGCATCGTCAAGAGCGCGCCGGTTGGCATGCACGCCCCGGTGACCTACACCATGGCCCCGGCGGTTCCGGCGCCCACCGTGGCAGCAACGCCGGCGGTCGAGGTGGCGGCAGCCCCCGCCGTCGTGGCGGCCGAACCTGCCGGGCACACCGTCAAATCGCCCATGGTCGGCACCTTCTACCGCTCGTCCAGCCCTGGCGCCAAGGCCTTTGTTGAAGTCGGAGACACGATCAAGGAAGGCGAAACCATCTGCATCGTCGAGGCGATGAAGATCCTCAACGAGATCGAAGCCGACAAGAGTGGCACCGTCAAGCAGATCCTGGTGGACAACGGTCAGGCGGTCGAATACGGCCAGCCCCTGTTTGTCATCGAATAAGCGGCCGGCCCATGTTCAAGAAAATCCTGATCGCCAACCGGGGTGAGATTGCCCTGCGGGTCCAGCGCGCTTGTCGTGAGATGGGTATCAAGGCGGTGATGGTCTATTCCGAAGCCGATCGCGATGCCAAGTATGTGCGACTGGCAGATGAGTCGGTCTGCATCGGCCCGGCGGCTTCGGGGCAGAGCTATCTCAACATGCCCGCCATCATCTCCGCAGCCGAGGTGACCGATGCCGAAGCGATTCACCCGGGCTACGGCTTCCTGTCCGAAAACGCCGATTTCGCTGAACGGGTCGAGCAGAGCGGTTTCACCTTCATCGGTCCGTCGCCCGAGTCGATTCGCCTGATGGGCGACAAAGTCTCGGCCAAACAGGCCATGATCCGCGCGGGGGTGCCCTGCGTTCCGGGTTCGGAAGGGGCTTTGCCCGACGATCCGGTGGTGATAAAGCGCACCGCGAAGGCGGTGGGCTACCCGGTCATCATCAAGGCGGCTGGTGGCGGTGGCGGTCGTGGCATGCGTGTCGTGCACACCGAAGCGGCACTGCTGCACGCGGTGCAGACGACCAAGGCCGAGGCCGGGGCCGCCTTCGGCAACCCCGAGGTGTACATGGAGAAGTTTCTCCAGAATCCGCGCCACATCGAGATCCAGGTGATGGCCGACACGCACCGCAACGCGGTTTACCTCGGCGAGCGCGACTGCTCCATGCAGCGGCGCCACCAGAAGGTGATCGAAGAAGCGCCGGCACCCGGCATCCCCCGCCGTCTGATCGAAAAAATTGGTGAGCGCTGCGCGGCCGCCTGCAAGAAGATTGGCTACCGGGGGGCGGGCACGTTCGAGTTCCTGTTTGAAAACGGCGAGTTCTATTTCATCGAGATGAACACCCGCGTGCAGGTGGAACACCCGGTGACCGAGTGGATTTCCGGTGTGGACATCGTGCGCACCCAGATCGCGGTGGCGGCTGGCGAGAAGCTGCCGTTCACGCAGCGCCAGATCCAGTTGCGCGGCCACGCCATCGAGGTCCGGATCAACGCCGAGGACGCTTACAAGTTCACGCCCTCGCCCGGCCGCATCACCACCTGGCACATGCCGGGCGGTCCGGGGGTGCGCGTCGATTCGCACGCCTACGCCAACTACTTCGTGCCGCCGAACTACGACTCCATGATCGGCAAGATCATCGTGCACGGCGACACGCGTGAGCAGGCCTTGGCGCGCATGCGCACAGCGCTGGCTGAAACCGTGATCGAAGGCATCAAGACCAACATTCCGCTGCACCGCGAGCTGATGGTCGACGCCAGTTTTGTGACCGGTGGAACCAACATCCACTACCTTGAAGAGTGGTTGTCCCAGCGTGAGAGGTAAGCCTCTCCCCCGAAGGGCCTTCGGCGCCTTCCCCTCAGGGGGAAACACCTGCGGCCCGGCAAAGCCGGTTCCGCGGTGTGCTCGGTAAGTCTCTCCTCATTTGTTGAGGTTTCGTTGACTGTTCGAAATTCACCCCATGTCCTCCCTGTATGAGTTGGTCTTGCTGGCCCCTGAAGCCGCGGTAGAGATGGTCAGCGACGCGTTGGTGGCGCTGGACGCCTTGAGCGTCTCGGTGGAAGACGCCGATGCCCTGACGCCGTCTGAACAGGCGCTGTTTGGTGAGCCGGGCATGCCCGCGCCCAAGGCGGGCTGGAACAGCTCGCGGGTGGTGGCGCTGTTCCAGACCGAAACCGAGGCGCGGGAAGCGGCTGCGTTGCTGGTCGTTCAGGACTTCTTTGAAGGCTGTGAGGTGCTGGGTGTGCAGGCTGTGATCGAGCAGGACTGGGTGCGGCTGACCCAGTCGCAGTTCGATCCGGTGGAGATCACGCCCACGTTCTGGATCGTGCCGAGCTGGCACGAGCCGCCCGCCGAGGCGCTACAGGTGATCCGGCTCGATCCGGGCCTGGCGTTTGGTACCGGGACCCACCCGACCACGCGCATGTGTCTGCGCTGGACGGCGCGACAGGGTGCGCAGGGGCAGCGGGTGCTCGACTACGGTTGTGGCTCGGGCATCCTGGCCATCGGTGCGGCCAAGCACGGTGCACGCGAGATCGACGCGGTCGACATCGACCCCGCTGCGGTCGAAGCCACGCGGCTCAACGCCGCGGCCAATCATGCCCAGCTGAATGCGGGTCTGCCCGACCGGGCACTGGGCGAATACGACCTGGTGCTGGCCAACATCCTGGCCACGCCGCTGAAGGTGCTGGCGCCGCTGCTTTGCAGCCATGTGCGCGAGGGTGGGCACCTGGTGCTGGCCGGCATTCTGGCGCGGCAGGCCGATGAACTGAGGGAGGCCTATGCCCCCTGGGTGACTCTGTCCGTCAGCGACGAAGAGGATGGCTGGATCCTGATGACCGCGGTCAAGGCCTGAGGCCTTGTGCGTCGTGATGCCTGACGTCTGCGTCATGATTGGCAGGCCAGTTGGGCATGGCCTGCCTGCAATAATCTTGGCATGAGTTTCACCACCCGTTGCCCGGCCTGCGGAACGATGTTCAAGGTCGTTCCCGACCAGTTGAAGATCTCCGACGGCTGGGTGCGTTGTGGCCACTGCGCCGATGTGTTCGACGCCACGCTGTATCTGCAGACCTGGGAGGCGCCCGAACCCAGGCCGCCGGCACCCGAGCCCGCGCCGGCAGAAGTACCACCCGGAACAACCCCCGTGCACCCGTTCGACAGGGGGCCCGCCTCTGTGCCATCGGAGGCGGTGAATGAGCCCCCGATTCACGAACCGCAGACCACGGTCGTCGGCGAGGCCATCCCGGAAGCTTCGGTGGTCTGGGATTCGTCAGACGCGGTCATCGAATGCGCCAACGGCCTTTCCGGTCAAACGCCACCAGCAGGGTGGCCTGTGTCGCCCGAAAAAGAGGACGGCGACTGGCCGCTCGCGCCGCCAGCCGAGGAATGGTCGCCGCAGCAAGAGGCAGAGGACGCGTTGGCCTGGACAGCACTGCAGGCCCCTGTCGATCCGTTGTATGACTCGCCCTTTGCACCGCTGGAAGCGGTGCGTGCGCTGGCTGAGCCGGGGCCGCTGGACTTCGAAGGCCGGCTGGAGCAGGCCAACACACCGGAGTCGCCGGCGGTGGCGGGCCGGGATGACGAGGCGGACTTTCAGGCAGAACTGGCGCGGTTCGCCGCCGCGGCGGTCGGAGCTTCACGGGCCGTTGAGGCGGAAGTCAAGGCACCACCGCCTGTGCCATTGCCCAAACCCGAGCGGGTACCGCTGGACGACGATCTGCAGGAGCAGGAGCAGGAGCAGGAGCAGGAGCAG
>JAHIQV010000407.1 GCA_018903185.1 Gammaproteobacteria bacterium
CAACAGCACCTGCAGCATGCGTTGCGAGGCCTGGCCATCGCCATAAGGATTCGGTTGGCCTTGCAACCGGGCGCGCCGCTCCGGGGCTCGCAGCCACCCGCGGGCTGCTTCCAGAATGGGGTCGACATCGGTGCCGGCCAGGGTCGCAAAACCGGCGTCGATACCTTCGCGGCGCTCGGTGTGTTGACGCATGACCACCGCCGGCACCGAAAAAGACGGCGCTTCTTCCTGGATACCGCCCGAATCGGTCAGGATCAGGACCGAGCGGCTCTGCAGGTACAGGCTGGTTTCGAAATCAACGGGCGGTATCAGCCGCAGGTTGGGGATGTCGGCCAGCCGCTGGTAAACCACTTCCTGCACCTGGGGGTTCAGGTGCACCGGAAACACGAAACCCAGCTGGGGGTACTCGCGGCCCAGTTGAAGCAGGGCTTCGCAGATGTTTTCCAGTCCCTGACCGAAGTTCTCGCGCCGGTGCGTGGTGACCAGGACCACATCCTGATCCGGGAAGAGGTCGACGGCCTCGCCCTGGTAGGGGTGCTGTGTCCATTTCTGCCGGATCAGGCCGATGGCGTCGATGACGGTGTTGCCGCACAGCGTGATGTGTTCCGGCGATATGCCTTCGGCGAGCAGGTTGCGGCTGGCCTGCACCGTCGGCGTGAAATGCCAGCGCGCCAGACGCGCGATCATGGCGCGGTTGATTTCTTCCGGGAACGGGCTGTAGGGATCACCGGTGCGCAGTCCGGCTTCGACGTGTGCCACAGGGATGCGCTGGTAAAAGGCTGCCAGCGCTCCGGCGAAGGCCGTGGTGGTGTCGCCTTGCACGACCACAATGTCTGGCCGCTGCTGCTGGTAGGTGTGGGTCAGGTGTTCGATCAGGCGGGCGGTGAGTTCCGGCAGGGTCTGGTTCTCGCGCATCAGGTCCAGGTCGATGTCGGCCTGGAGGCCAAAACACGCCAGCGCCTGGTCCAGCATCTGGCGGTGTTGCCCGGTGGAGCAGCTGAGCAGCTCGATACCGTCCAGGTGGCGCGCCGCCTCGATCACGGGCGCGAGCTTGATGACTTCCGGCCGGGTGCCAAAAACAACCATGAGTTTCATCGCACCAGGCCTTCGCGTTCGATGCACCGGGACTGGCCCTTGTACCGCACTTGCAGCGGCCAGGGGGAAGCCGCCTGCGGCCGCACAACGAGGAATCCCTCGGGCGTGGCCTGAATCCGCGTGTGCGCGCGGTCATGCAGGAAATCCATGGCCTGGTCTTCGTTGGCGAACAAGACCCGCCCGCGCTGGCGCATGTGCTGAATCAGCTGGACATGGGCGCTGGCACGCTGCGTTTCGGTGAGCCATCCGTATTGATAGCGTTCGGAAAACGGGTGGTCGAGGTAGCCAAAAAAGGCGCCACCATCGCAGGCCAGATCAAAGGCCTGCTTGAAGATCTTCATGGGTTCATCGTCCTCCAGCAGGCAGTCGCCGTGCAGCATGCACTGCTGGCTGTGGCCGATGAAGCCGGTGCCCGAAGCCGGTGGCACACCGGCGCGGGCCATCAGGAAGTCGAAGTCGTTGCGGATGATGCCGCCGATGCAGCCGCTGTAGCCGGCGTCGGCCAGCCCCAGGCGGGCATACACGGGTGTCTGGTGGAAAGGTGACACCGCGTAGCGCACGGTGTGGCCGATGGTGTCGCGGATCACGTCGGCCGATGTCTTGCCTTCGAGGTAGGCGGCTTCGTAGCTGCCCCCCCAGTCCGGGGCATGGGTGGCGGTGTGCGACAGGATGGCGCCTCCGGCGGCCAGCACTTCCCGGGGCAGGACGTGGTGCTGCGCATCGCTCAGCACCTTGGCGTGCAGCGCCAGGCTGAACGGTACGCCTTCGCGCTGGTACACCTGCCACAGCGTTCGAGCCGATTCCACGTCTTCGTCGCAGTCCAGCCGCATGGTCACGGCCGCGTCAAACCCGTGGGGAATTTCGGCCAGCACGGGCCAGCACGGCAACTCGGACGGACGGTGATCGGAGAGGAAGTCTTCGATCCAGCGCCATTCCTGTGAGTCGATCGGGCCGACGGCGCGGTTGACCCAGAGCAGGCTGGCCGGACCCTGGTCCCACAGGCCCGCGTAAGCACCGTGGTGCTCCGCTTCGACCACGACCTGAGCCAGTTCGTTGCTGGGCGCCAGCCAGGCGCGTTGCGCCAGTGACCAGGGCGAGCCGTCCGCTGTGATGGCCCCGAAGCCCAGGTTGTTCCATTCGTCGGTGAAGTCGTAGCGGCGCAGTGCCCGTTCTGGTTGGCGACAGGTGCGGCCCGACAGGCGACGCATTGGTTCGGGTAGCCAGCGCACGCGCGCGGCACTTTCAGAAAACTGGTGGGTGCTGGCTGGCGTGCAAGCGGCCGCCTTGATGAGGTCCTGCGGCAGCGGCTCGGTTCGCACGTTCAGGAAGCCGGCCAGAGACGGGGCCAGCGTGCCCAGCACGACGATCTTGTTGCGCTCACTGGCCAGTCGGATCAGTGCCGGGGTCCAGTCATCCAGGGGATTCACCACCACCCAGGCATCGTTGCCGGTCTGTCCATGAGGCGCATGCAACAGGTCGGCATAGCTGCCCGGCGATACCTGGTCCAGACCACAGCTGCGGGCCAGTGCGGCCACCAGCAGGGTGGCTGTGGGCTGCTGATTTCCGGGAGCGAGAACGTGGATCATGGGGTGTTCAGGGGGTGACGACGTGGCGGAACTTGGCGTGCCGGCCGACCCGGACCAGGTCGCCATGCTGCACAAAGGCCATCTGGAAGGCCCCGGGCCAGAAGGTCTCGACCCGGCCAGCGATGTGGGCTTCGTTGCCGTTGCTGTCCACCACCACACGAAGGGTGGGTGGCGCCGTGCGCAGATCGATCTGGAACTCCTGGATGCCACCGATGCGGTGGTCCAGCACGTCCTGGATGTGGTGCGTGGCGTGGGGCGTGCCGTTGATCGGCACGATGTCGTGCAGGCGGCCCACCACGTCGGTGAGAAACAGGCCGTCCGCCCGTTGTTCGACGCGGCCCAGGTCGCCGCTGCGGTAGCGGATCAGCGGCATCAGGCGGTTGCGGAACGAGGTGAAGACCAGCTCCTGGTGGCCGTCGGGTGTGTTGTCGGTGGTGAGCGATTCGCTCCAGCCTTCGGAGTCGAGCAGCTGCATTCCCTGGCCGCGACCACCGTCGAGATCGTAGGCCATCACGCCGAGTTCGGCCAGGCCATAGCGGTTGACGACCCGGCATTGCAGCACCTCGGCGATCTTGCTGCGCTGGTAGTCTTCCATCAGCTCGCCGCTGGACTCAAAAACGGCAAAAGCCTTGCCCTTGCCTTGCGTCTTCTCGATGTGGCAGGCCAGCGCATAGATGGTGGACGGGTGACCGTGCACCAGGTAGGGCCGGCGCCGCTGCAGCGTGGCCCAGATTTCATCCAGACCGGCTGCGTCCAGCGCGCCGAAAAAGATGTTGCTGCGGTTCATCGCAAAACACTTGAAGTCTTCGCGCGACGGCCAGGGCGGCACCGGGTCGCCGGGGAAGCGGCAGGCGAAATGCAGCTCGGACTGGCGTTGCGACTTGCCCGCCATCCTGCGGCAGTACAGCACCACGGCGGCGGCGTGATCGGCCGCGATCTGGTCGTATTCAATGACGCAGGAGAGTCCGGTCGAGCCCCCGGTCTTGCAGGTGAAGTGGGGGGCCTCGGCCAGCGGACGGGACAGCAGTCGATCGCCCTGTTCGCGAATGATGTCCTTGGTCAGCAGGGGAATGTCCTGCAGGTAGCCGATGTCTGTGCGCAGCCGCTCAGGATCAAAAGCCAGACCGCCCAGCGTGTCCTTGTAATAGGGCACGGCGTGCATGGCAAAGGCCACCGCGTCGGCGAGCTGGTGCCTTGCCAGGCGCAGTCGCTCGGCAAAGGGCTTGCGGTAGTGCCGGTGCAGCTCAGCCAGCTTGCCACGCACCTGGCGCTGCTCCATGCGCTCGGCCACCGGATAGGCCAGGTAGGCGCTGGTCAGACCCTTCAAGGCCCGCACCGGCTGACGACCGGAGAGCCACTCCAGGTAGGGAAAGATCGGGTGGTTGGCGTTCATGTCGTTGAGGGTCGCATGCACACGCGGGGGTCTCAGGCCAGGGCCGGTCTGGCGGCTGGGGTGAGCACCTCACTGGCCACGATCTTGCCGTGTTCCAGCTGCAGCTTCTTGTTGCAGACGTTGTCGATCAGCTCCGGATTGTGGGAAGCGATCACGAGGATGGAGGCGTTGTCGACCAGGGACTTGAGGCGCTTGGAGGCTTTTTCCCGGAAGTCGGCATCGCCGACGCTGAGCCATTCGTCCATGAGCAGGATGTCGGCCTGGATGCTGGTCGAGATCGCGAACGTCAGGCGCAGCATCATGCCGCTCGAGTAGGTGCGCACCGGCAGGTTCAGGTATTCGCCGAGTTCGGTGAAGTCGGCGATTTCGTCGATTTTGTTGCGAATCATGCTCGGCTTGTAGCCGTTCATGATGCCGCGCAGGTAGATGTTCTCAAACCCGGTGGCGTCCGGGTCCACGCCTGTGGAGACATCGAGCAGGGACGCTGTCTTGCCCTTGATCTTGAGCTGGCCGCGGGTCGGCGAATAGATGCCGGAGAGCACGCGCAGCAACGTGGTCTTGCCCGAGCCGTTGTGGCCCACCAGACCGACACGATCACCGTCCTTGAACTCGAAGTCCAGGGCATCGAGCGCACACACCACAGGGTGGTTGCCGGCGTCGTTGCCGATGGTGCCACCGGTGCTCAGGTGCAACACCTTCTTCTTCAGCGAGCGGTGCGAGTTTTCAAAGATCGGGAACTCCACGGTCAGCTGCCGGGCGGAAATACTTGTGCTCATGGGATTACAACCAATAGGTCAGTCGGTGGCGCGCGCGCATCATCAGGTACTGGGCGGCGGCAAAACCCACGATCAGGAAACCGATCGACCACACCCAGGACTGCAGCTGGATCGGCGTGCCCAGCACCGGAGCCCGCACGATTTCGATCAGGTGGTACAGGGGATTGAAATCGGCGATCCAGCCGCGGTCTTGCAGCAGTTCGGGCGACCACATGATGGGCGTGAAGAAGAAGGCGACCTGGAGGAAGTTGGTGACGATCGGCAGGATGTCCCGGTAGCGCACGCACAGGATGCCGAGCAGAACCCCCATCCAGACGCCGTGCAGCAAGAGAATCAGCAGGCCCGGAATGATCAGCAGGAACGTGATGCCTGGCCAGTGGCCGATGGCCAGCAAAAATATGATCACCACCGGCAGGCTGTGCAGCAGGATGCAGAAATTGCGCCAGACGATGCGGCAGACATGGATGCTCAGGGGCATGCGGATCTGTTTGATCAGAAAGGCCGAGTTGATCATCGAGTTCGCACCCTCGGTGATGATGGTCGAGACGTACTGCCAGATCACCAGGCCCACGCCCAGGTAGGGCAGGTAGGTGATGATGTCCTGCTTGAGCAGGGTGGAATACAGCACACCGAGCACACCGATCATGATGAAGGTGCTCAGGGTGAACCAGAACGGACCCAGCACCGAACGCCGGTAACGCTGGCGGATGTCGTGCCAGCCCAGCGCCGACCACACATGCGTGTTGCGCAGACCGACCCAGATGTCGCTGCGCCCGTCGTGTTCGTACCACGCGTCGTCGTTGTCCATGTCCCGGGGTGGGGACACACTCACGCCCGTATCAGTTTGTTCTGCCATAAATGTCTTCAAATCGCACGATGTCGTCTTCTCCCAGGTAGGAGCCGCTCTGGACCTCGATCATCACGAGCAGATCGGTGCCGGGGTTGTGCAGACGGTGCTTGTGTTCAGCCGGAATATAGGTGGACTCGTTGCTGGCGAGACGGAAGATATTTTCGCCGTTGGTGACCTCGGCCTCGCCGCTGACCACGATCCAGTGTTCGTTGCGGTGGTGGTGCATCTGCAGGCTCAGGCTCGCGCCCGGCAGCACCTCGATGCGCTTGAGCTTGTAGCGGGCGCCTTCGCCCAGCACGGTGTACGTGCCCCAGGGCCGGGCCACGGTCTGGTGCAGCTGGTACGCCGGGTGCAGTTTCTGCTTGAGCAGGCTGACCACCTGGCGCACATCCTGCACGCTGTCGGCGTCCGACACCAGCAAGGCATCGGGCGTGTCCACGATGATGAGGTTGCGCGTGCCCACGGTGGCGACCAGGCGGCGGTCGGCATGGATGTAGGTGTTCTGGCTGTCGATGAAGATGCTGTCTTCGTTCGACCGGTTGTTGTCTGCATCGCCCGGTGTCAGGTCGCGCACGGCAGTCCACGACCCGATGTCCGACCAGCCGATGTCGGCCGGGATCACGGCCACCTGGCCCGACTTTTCCATCAGGGCGTGGTCGATGGAAATGGACGGCACCTGGGCATACAGCGCGTCCGGAATCTCCAGCCCTTGCCCGCCGGCCCCGGTGTGGCCACGCATGGCTGCGTAACACGCCTGGCAGGCGGACAGAACCTCCGGCGCGTGCAAGCCCATTTCATGCAGGAAGGTGTCGACCTCGAAACAGAACATGCCGGAGTTCCAGAGATACTCGCCCGATTGCACGTATGCCGTGGCCGTCGCCAGATCGGGTTTTTCGACAAAGCGGCGCACGGTGTAGCCCGGGTGCAGCGCGTCACCGGTCTGGATGTAGCCGAAGCCGGTTTCCGGGCGGCCGGGCTGGATGCCGAAGGTGACGAGCCGTTTCCGGGTGGCCAGCACCGCGGCCTGTTGCACGGCCTCGGCAAACGCATCTACCTTGCCCACCAGATGGTCGGACGGCAGCACCAGCAGCAGCGCATGGCCACCCAGGTGTTCGGCGGCATGCAGCGCCGCCATGGTGATCGCCGCGGCCGTGTTGCGGCCGTTTTTCTCCAGCAGGAACACACAACCACTCGTGTCTGAAACCGACTGTTTGAGGGTGTCGCGGCTGGAAAAAAAGTAGTCCCGGTTGGTCACGGTGATGGACCGATCAGCCCCACTCGTCTGTTGCGCCCGCAGATAGGTCTTCTGCAGCAGGCTTTGGCCGTCGGGCATCAGCATGAACGGTTTGGGATGCGCCTCGCGCGACACCGGCCACAGGCGCGTGCCGGTGCCGCCGGAAAGGATCACGGGAATGATGGGCTGAAGTCCAGGGGTCATGGCGTGGGTTCAGTGTGGGGTGACGGACTGGTACAGCGCCGCATACGACCGGGCCATGATGGCGCCTGTGAAGTGCTGCTCGTAGCGCTGGCGTGCCCGATGGCCCATGGCCTGGGCCTCGACGTCATCGGCGATGAGGCGGTTCATCGCCGCCGCCAGCGATTCGGGATCCTCGGGGGGGACGACAAAACCGGTGTCCAGATGCTGGTTGATGAAACTGGTGCCGGTGCCGATGTCGCAACTGATTTGCGGTTTGCTGTGCATGGCGGCTTCGAGCAACACCATGCCGTAGGCCTCGGATCGCAGGTGGGAGGGCAGTGCCAGCGCCGTGCACCGGCTGAGCAACTCGTGCTTCTCGGCTTCACTGACCTGACCGGCAAAGACCACGTTGTCCAGTCCCAGGCGGGCGACCTGCTGGCGCAGGTTCTGGTCTTCAGGCCCACTGCCCGCCAGCACGATGGTGCCCCGGGTATGCCTTGCCGCTTCGACCAGTACGTGAAGGCCCTTGTAGTAACGCAGCACCCCCAGCGACAGGATGAAAGGTTGATCCGTCAACCCGAGCCGGGCCACGATGGATTCCGCGCCGTCGACCGCGGCCAGTGGCAGCGCATCGTTCATCCCCAGCGGGATCACCTTCAGTTGTTCTGCGCTCACCAGCTGTTGCAGCACCGGGCTGGTCTGTGCATAGGCCGGCGAGGTGGCGACGACGGCGTCCATGCTGCCGAGGGTGTGCCGCATCAGCGGGTAG
>JAHIQV010000408.1 GCA_018903185.1 Gammaproteobacteria bacterium
AACGGTCAGGCGGGGCAGCAACCATGAAATGGTTTTCGCCCGCGCGCACCTGGGCCGTGTTCATCAAGGAATTCCAGCAGATGCTGCGCGACCGGCTCACTTTCGCCATGGCGGTGGGCGTGCCGGTGATGCAGCTGGTGCTGTTCGGCTACGCGATCAACACCGATCCCAAGGGCCTGCCCACGGCGGTGGTCGCGGCCGACGCCCTGGTGGCCAAGGGCGAGGTGCAGTTCATGATCGTGATCCCGCCCGGTTTTTCGCGCGACGTGGTGCGCGGCGAGCGCCCGGCGGTGCTGGTCTCGGTGGACGCCACCGACCCTTCGGCCTCGGGCAACGCGATCGCCGCGCTCGGCGAGATGACCAACCTGGCCCTGCGCCACGATCTCACCGGCCCGCTGCAATCGCTGCAGAGGGGCGCGGCGCCGTTCGAGATCCGGGTGCACCGGCGCTACAACCCTGAGGGCCTGTCGCGCTACAACATCGTGCCCGGCCTGATCGGCACCATCCTCACCATGACCATGGTGATGCTGACCTCGCTGGCCATGACGCGCGAACGCGAGCGCGGCACGATGGAAAATCTGCTCGCCACGCCGGTGCGGCCGCTGGAGGTGATGGTGGGCAAGATCCTGCCCTACGTGGTGATCGGCTATGTGCAGCTGAGCGTGATCCTGGGCGCGGCCTGGTTGCTGTTCGAGGTGCCCATGGTCGGCAGCTTCGTCTTGCTGATGGCGATGATCGGCGTCTTCATGGTGGCCAACCTGGCGGTCGGTTTCACCTTTTCGACCATCGCGCGCAACCAGCTGCAGGCGATGCAGATGACCTTCTTTTTTTTCCTGCCCTCGATGCTGCTCTCGGGCTTCATGTTCCCGTTCCGCGGCATGCCGGTCTGGGCGCAGTGGCTCGGCGAGGGCCTGCCGCTGACGCACTTCCTGCGCATCGTGCGCGGCATCATGCTCAAGGGCAACCAGGCGCCACAGCTCTGGGCCGAGCTCTGGCCCATGCTGCTGTTTCTGGCAGTCGCTGGCGCCGTGGCGCTCAAACGCTACCGTCAGACGCTGGATTGACCAGACCCACCCCCGCCGCGCTTCGCGCGACCCCCTCCAGGGGGCAACGCGGTGCGGCCCGGCAAAGCCGGTTCCGCCGCGTTCTGGGTTGGGCATTTCACTTCGGTGAGGTCTTTGGGCTCAGGCTCTACTGATGACGCGCACCACCGATTCGCGGTGGGTGCGAAAGCCCATGCGCTGGTAGAGGCCGAGGGCGCCGGTGTTGGCGCTCATCACGTGCAGGAACGGGGTTTCGCCGCGCGCAAGCTGGCGCGCGATGAGTTTGATCATCAGCCGCCGCGCCAGCCCGCGGCCCTGGAAGTCCGGGTGGGTGCAGACGCCGCTGACCTCGCGCAGGGTTTCGGCAAAGCTGCGTTCGCCGGCCATGGCCATGAGGCGTTCGCCGTCGAACAGGCCGAAGTATTCACCGAGTTCGATGGTGCGCGGACCGAACGGCCCGGGGCGGGTGAGTTCGGCCAGGGCCAGCACCTGGTCCAGGTGTTCCGGGCCAATGGGCCGGGCGTCGGGGGCATCGTCCTGCGCCGGGGCCTCACCGGCCCAGACCATCTTGTGCATGGTGGTCTCGGCCTCGACCACCCAGCCCGCGGGAGCGGGACCCGACCAGCCGGCGCAGTAAAAATGTTCGCCGGGTTCGCAATGCGGCGTCAGCGCGTCGAAATCGGGCCGCTGCGGGTTGGCAAAACCGACGATGGGCGAAAAGCCCGGGGCGTAGCGGCGGGCGCCGCCCGTGCCGACGGCCCAGTGTGCCTGCGCGCCGGTGAGGGCGTGCCAGAAGATGTTGTCGAGCAGGTGCACCATGGTGATGGCCTCCCGGGGGTTCAGCGTCCGCGCAGGAACAGCGCGTCGAGCTCGCGCATGTTCACCTGGCGCCAGGTCGGGCGGCCGTGGTTGCACTGGTCGGAGCGCTCGGTCACTTCCATCTGGCGCAGCAGCGCGTTCATCTCGTCGAGCGTGAGACGCCGGTTGGCGCGCACCGCGCCGTGGCAGGCCATGGTGGCCAGCAGCTCATTGCGCGCACGCTGCACCACGGTGGACGCATCGTGCTGGCTCAGTTCGGCGAGCACACTGCGCGCGAGCTCCACCGGGTCGCCCTGGGCCAGCGTGGTCGGCACGGCGCGCACCGCCAGCGTCCTGGGCGAAAACGGCACCACTTCCAGCCCCAGCATGGCCAGCACCACGCCGCTGTCTTCGGCGGTCGCCACTTCGGTGGGTGTGGCGGCGAAGGTGGCCGGGATCAGCAGCGGCTGGCTGGCCAGTTGCTCGTTGTCCATCTGCTGCTTGAGGCGTTCGTAGACGATGCGCTCGTGGGCGGCGTGCATGTCCACCACCACCAGACCCTGGGCGTTTTCGGCCAGGATGTAGACGCCCTGCAGCTGCGCGATGGCGCGGCCGAGCGGCCAGTCGCCGGCGGGCAGGGGTGGGCTGTCGGCCGGCTCGCTGCGTATTCCGTCTGTTTGCAGCGAGCCGGTCGAAGTGCCCGCCGAATCGAACCTTGGAGCGGAGACCTGGGGGCTGTTGCCCCACAAAGCCCCGAGGTCGCTCACCCGCTGGCCGATGGCGTCGGGTGGCGCGTAGCGCTGGAACGGCAGTGGATTCTGCGCACCGCCC
>JAHIQV010000409.1 GCA_018903185.1 Gammaproteobacteria bacterium
GCGCGGCGTTCGCCATCACCGTTTCGGCCGGCGGCGCGCTCGCCACCATCGCGTTGGTGATGCCGGTGAGCTGGGTGATGAACGCCGGGATGTGCACGCCCGCGTTCATCAGGCTCTGGAAGCGGTCCACCACCTGGCCGCGCTCCAGCAGCACGATCGCCACCTCGGTGGCGCGGTCGCCCTGGCCGGGCGAGATGCCGGTGGTTTCAAAGTCGATGACGGCGATGCGGCTCACTGGAGTCCTTCGCCCTGCGGGCTGCGGTGCGAGCTGGCTTGGGAACGGCCCGGCGCTGCGCTCATGCCTTCTTCAGAAATTCGGACTTCAGCAGCATGGGCCCCAGCTCGGTCTTGCAGTCCACGTTGTGGCCGTCGTTGCCATCGACCAGGCGGATGCCCTTGATCTTGCTGCCCTTCTTGAGCACGGTGGACGAGCCCTTGACCTTCAGGTCCTTGACCAGGATCACCGAGTCGCCGTCGGCCAGCGGGTTGCCGTTGGCGTCTTTCACGCTGCCGTCGCCGGCGGCTTCGTCTTCGGCACCTGCGGCCGCTTGCGGCCACTCGAAGGCGCAGTCCGGGCAGACAAAGTGGTCGCCGTCGGGGTAGGTGTTTTCAAGGCCGCATTGCGGGCAGGCGGGGATGGTGTGGGGCATGGTGAGCACGGGTATGCGGTGGTGCAGGGGATTCTAGGCCCCGGCCCATGCACCAAATTCAGCGCTGAGGCCGGTGTGTGGGGTGCGGTGTGCCGCGATTTGGTGCAAAAACGGTGCAGAGGTGCTGGCACGATCCATGCTTCCGGGGGTATCAGCATGGAGAGCGGTCTGCACACAGGGGCAGCGGCTTGTGCGTAGGTCCACTAGGGTTCCGTCCGCTTCACCGCGGGGTCTGGTCCGAGAGTGGACCGGCCTCATCGCAGGCTCCACGGAGGGACAAAAGCCCGGGAGAACGACGTCAGATCGGTTCTCCTGCGCCCATCCCTCATCAAACGGAGCTTCATCATGAAACTGGCTGGTCTCTTCTCCTCTCCCGCAGGTTCCACCACGTCCTCTTCCGTGCTCGGCAGGCTGTTCAAGCCGGCGCTGGGTGCCGCGCTCGCGCTGGCCACCGCCACGGCGATGGCCGCGCCCGCCAACATGAAACTGGCCACCGTGGTCTGGATCGGCTACGGGCCCTTCTATGTGGCCGAATCGCTGGACCTGTTCAAGAAATACAACCTCAAAGTCTCGCTGCAGGTCTTCAACGACCCGGCGCTGATCCCCGCGGCCATCGCATCGGGCGCGGTCGACGGCGGCATGCTGACCTACGACCAGGTGGTCGGCCAGGTGGCGGCGGGCCGCGCCATGAAGGTGGTGATGCCCATCGACTATTCCAACGGCGGCGACGCCATCGTGGCCGACAGCAGCATCGCCAAGGTGGCGGACTTCAAGGGCAAGAAGATCGGCTACAACCCGCTCTCGCCGAGCGACTTTTTGCTCTCCTACGCCCTCAAGACGGTGAACCTGAGCGAGAAGGACATCAGCCCCGTGAGCATGACGCCCGAAGCGGTGCCCGCGGCCATGGCCTCGGGCGCACTGCCCATCGGCGTGACCTACGAGCCCAGCCTGTCGCAGATCCTGAGCCAGGGCGGCGGCAAGAAATTCAAGGTGATCTTCTCCTCCAAGGACGCGCCCGGCCTGATCGCTGACGTGCTGGTGTTCGACGACAAGGTCATCAAGGCCAAGCCCACCGAGATCACCGGCGTCATGAAGGCCTACCTGGACGGCATGGCCTACATGAAAGCCAAGCCCGACGAGGCCGCCAAGATCATTGGCAAGTTCATGGGTGTCTCGGCCAAGGAAGCCAAGGAACAGATGAGCGGTGTCTACAACATCCCGCTGGCCGAAATGCCCAAGGCCTTCCTGCCCGCCAAGGAAACCACGTCCTACTACGCCAGCGGCGACATCATCGGCCAGCTGCTCAAGGCCAAGGGCCAGATCACCAAGATCCCGGCGACCGAAGCCACCTTCGACGCTTCGCTCGTCAAGGCGCTGGCCAAGTAATTCCGCTCAGAGATCTCCGCCGCCCGTGCCGATGGCACCGGCGTGCGGAGCGCTGGCCACCTCGCGTTTTCCGCATGGAGTTCCCGCCATGAAACAAGCCCTTTTCCGCCACGCCGACGGCGTCTGGCCCAACACCGCCGCCCTGGCGTTCACCGTGCTCGGCTGGCCGCTCGGCATCGCCCTGCTGGGCCAGAGCCACTGGGCGCTCAACGCGCTGGGCGTGCTGCTGGTCGCGCTCACGCTCACCTGGTCGGCCTACTTCATCCACGAGTTCGCCCACCACGCCATCTTCCGC
>JAHIQV010000410.1 GCA_018903185.1 Gammaproteobacteria bacterium
GGCCCCAAGGGTTCGTTGTATGTGACACGCCAGACCCTGTTCACCCACATCACCAGCCGCGAGCGCACGCAGGCCATGGCCGACGAGCTGTTCGCGGTGGTGGGCAGCGGCGACGTGAAGATCCGCATCGACCAGCGCTTTGCGCTCACCGATGTGCAGGCTGCCCACCGCAGCCTGGAAGCCCGACAGACCACGGGCTGCACCATCCTGTTGCCCTGAGCAGGGAGCACCCGCACGCGCCTTCGCCGCGAGGCTCAACCGCGGGGTGGTGCCTTGGCGGGTTTTTCTGGCGGTGGTGGCGGCTGGTGCCGTGTGGCCAGGTAGAAGCCCAGGATGCGCGCCACATAGGCTCGTGTTTCCGGAAAGGGCGGCACGCCCTGGTGGCGATCGACCGCGCCTTCGCCGGCGTTGTAGGCGGCCGAGGCCTTGACCACATCGTGATCGAAACGCTGCAGCAGCCAGCCCAGATAGGCCAGGCCACCTTCGATGTTCTGCTGGGGGTCCAGCGGATTGCGAACGCCAAATCGGCGGGCTGTGGCGGGGATGAGCTGCATCAGGCCCTGCGCGTTTTTGGGCGACACCGCGAGCGGGTTGAAGTTCGACTCCGCGCGCACGATGGATACCGCGAGGCGCGGGTCCACGCCGTAGTAGGGCGCGCGCTCCTGTACCCGCTGGGCCCAGCGGCGGCGTTCCCGGTTCAGCTGGTCCAGGTAACGTTTCACCACTTCGTGGCTCACCGGCTCGGTATGGTTTTCCAGCGACCCGGCCGTTGGCTCGGGCATGCATGGCGGGCGCTGCCCGTCCCCTGGGACCGGACCGGCCTCGGTGAAAAACCGGATGGCCTCGGCGTGGCCGTTCTGGGCCGCCAGTGCCAGCATGAAGCGCCCCTGGGCCTGCGCTTTCGGCACGCTGCGCTGCTGCAGCAGCAGGTGGCCGAGCCGGTACTGGCCATCCGCACTGCCCCGTCGCGCCGCGCTGCAATAGTGTTGCGCTGCCAGATGAAAGTCCAGTGCGCGCATGGCCGTCTGGCCTTGCTCCAGCAACTGAGGCAGGTCGGGCCCGCCGTCGGCTGCAGCCTCGGGGGGGTGGTCGCCCAGGGTGCGCAAGGAAACGACGATGCCGGTGTCAGCGCCCACCGCCGGCACCGCGCCGGCCAGTGTGGCCAGCGTCAGCAAGCTCTGCCGCCAGCGCACCGTGTGCTCCCGTCAGGCCAGCGCCGCCGCCGGTTGCGGTGCCACGGTCCGCAAGGCTGTGCGCAGGTGGTCCAGGGTGCTGTCCACGTCGTGCCACTTGTCGAGACCAAAGAGGCCGATGCGGAAGGTCTTGAAGTCCGTGCCTTCGTCGCATTGCAGCGGCACGCCCGCGGCGGTCTGCAGGCCGGCGGCGAGAAATTTCTTGCTTGACTGGATGTCGGGATCGGTGGTGTAACTGACCACCACGCCCGGCGCCTGGAAGCCCGGTGCCGCCACGCTGGGGAAACCGTGTTCTTCCAGCAGCGCGCGCACGGCGCGACCCAGCGCGACCTGTTCATCGCGCACCCTGGCGTAGCCGTAAGCCTCGGTTTCCTTCATGGTGTCGCGCAGGTGCAGCAGGGCGTCGGTCGGCAGCGTGGAGTGGTAGGCGTGGCCACCGCCTTCGTAGGTTTCCATGATCTGCAGCCACTTCTTGAGGTCCATGGCGAAGGTGGTGCTCTGCGTGGCGTCGATGGCTTTGCGGGCGCGCTCGCTCAGCATCACCATGGCGCAGCAGGGTGAGCTGCTCCAGCCCTTCTGGGGCGCAGAAATCAGGATGTCGACACCAGTGGCTTTCATGTCCACCCACATCGCGCCCGAGGCGATGCAGTCCAGCACGAACAGGCCGCCCACGGCATGCACCGCATCGGCCACGGCGCGCAGGTAGTCGTCGGGCAGCATCATGCCGGCGGCGGTTTCCACGTGCGGCGCGAAGACCAGTGCCGGTTTTTCTTGGGCGATGGTGGCTTTTACCTCTTCAATCGGTGCCGGCGACCAGGCGGCTTGCGCGCCCTCGGCGGTGCGGTGCGCCTTCAACACCGTGTGGCTGGCGGGGATCGAGCCCATGTCGAAGATCTGCGTCCAGCGGTAGCTGAACCAGCCGTTGCGGATGACCATGACGTGTTGGCCGTGCGCAAACTGGCGCGCCACCGATTCCATGCCGAAAGTGCCGCTGCCCGGCACCAGCACCGCCGAA
>JAHIQV010000411.1 GCA_018903185.1 Gammaproteobacteria bacterium
CCCCTTAAAAGGGGGACGATGCCCTGCGGCCTGGCGAAGCCAGTTCCGCGGCATCCCTGGATGGGACACGTGCTCCGGAGAGGCGACAGACTTCGCGCAGGAAGGGAAGCTGTCTCTTACCTTGCGCGAGTACCCACGAGCGCGACGCGGTGTGGCTGGCGCAGTGAGGTCAAGGAGGAGCCGGCCGCTGGCCGGCGGGGGACACGAACGGAGTCAGCCGCGCCGTGTCGCGCGGCGCCACGCCAACGCAATACCACTTCTCGAACCGCCAGCAGAACTCAGACCTACACTCCCAAAAAGACCACCGGAGACACCCATGAACGCGCCAGCTGAAGCGGCTGTGATCAAGCAGCACCTGATAGACCCTGAAATCTGCATCCGCTGCAACACCTGCGAGGCGATCTGCCCGGTGCAGGCGATCACGCACGACTCGCGCAACTACGTGGTTGACGTGGACAAGTGCAACTGGTGCAACGACTGCATCTCGCCGTGCCCCACCGGCTCGATCGACAACTACCGCACCATGCCGCGCATCAAGGCCTATTCGCTGGCCGAGCAGCTGACTTGGGACAACCTGCCGGCTGAACTGTCGGCGGCCGAACGCGCCGCACTCGTGGGCGATGCAGTAGCTGAACCGGCCACCACCGAGACCGAAGCCGAAGCCGAACCCGCCGTCGAAACACCCGTCGACCCCACCGGCCAGGACACCTTCAAGTCCGCCGCCTACGGCGCCACCATCCCGCCCTGGAGCGCCGCCCACGCCTACACCAACCTCTACGGCCCCAAGGCCGCGCAGAAGACGGTGACCGCCACCGTCACCGGCAACGTGCGCGTGACCGAAGTGGGCAAACAGGCCGGCCACGACTACGACACCCACCACATCGTGCTCGACTTCGGCACCATGCCCTTCCCGGTGCTTGAAGGCCAATCCATCGGCATCGTCCCGCCCGGCACCGATGCCAAAGGCCGGCCGCACCACGCGCGCCAGTACTCCATTGCCAGCCCGCGCAACGGCGAACGCCCGGGCTACAACAACCTCTCGCTCACCATCAAGCGCGTGCTGGAAGACCATTCGGGTCAGCCGGTGCGCGGCGTGGCCAGCAACTTCATGTGCGACCTGCAGGTGGGCGACCAGGTCGAGGTGATCGGCCCATTCGGCACCAGCTTCCTGATGCCCAACCACCCCAAGTCCAACATCGTCATGATCTGCACCGGCACCGGTTCGGCGCCCATGCGCGCCATGACCGAGTGGCGCCGGCGCCTGCGCGCCAGCGGCAAGTTCGAGGGCGGCAAGCTGATGCTGTTCTTCGGCGCCCGCACCAAGGAAGAGCTGCCGTACTTCGGCCCCCTGCAGAACCTGCCCAAGGACTTCATCGACATCCACTTCGCCTTCAGCCGCACGCCGGGTGCGCCCAAGCGCTACGTGCAGGACGCGATGCGCGAACGCGCCGCCGACCTCGCCGTGCTGCTGCAGGATTCCAACACCTACTTTTACGTGTGCGGCCTGAAGAGCATGGAAGAAGGTGTGGTGCTGGCGCTGCACGACGTGGCCACCCAGGCCGGTCTGAACTGGGACACGTTGGGCGCTTCGCTCAAGCGCGAAGGGCGCCTGCACCTGGAAACCTACTGAGCGGGCATGAGCAAAAAAGCGCTCAGCCTCTGAAGCCTCGCCGGGCCATGCGTCCGGGCTTCGGGTTTTCCCGCGCAAGACACCAGGGTGGCTGGGGTGAACCCGGTGGGTCATGCGGCGCCGCCGGGCGATGGCTTACATTGCGGGTCTGCCCATGACAACCGAACCTGTCCAGACATCAGCGCCACACCGCCCGGCCATCGAGGTGGATGTGGTCATGCGCCGCGAACCCGTCAGTGGCCCCATGAGCCGCTGGCAGCCCTGGCGCTGGGTGCTCGCCGATGTGCTGCCCTGCGGCAGCCCCGAAGACACCGGATCCGCTGCGCCCGACACGCGGCACGAGCCGCAGGCTGTCGAGCCCTTGCAGCCTGCGGCCGATCCGTCATCCACCCACTGGCTGTTCCCGCGATTTCGCGTCGAACTGTTCCGCGATGACGCCGAAGGGTATTTCCTCAACCTGAACAGCCCCCAGCCCTGTTTCTGGGTCGTCTGGCGCGCCGACGAGGAGCAGCTGCTCGATGGCGAGCCCATGGCGGTGCCGCAGACCGTGACGCTGAGCTACCACGATGCAGGGCGCTGGCTCGACGCGCAGGAGCGCGTGGACCAGGTCGCGGCGGCTGACGAGGTGGTGGACTGGCTGCGCGGTTTTGTGGACGCCACCTACCAGCCCGAACCCAAACGCCGCAAGCGGCCCGACAGCTTCAAGCCGCTGACCGACCGCTTCGGTCAGCCAGTGCGCATCTCCACCGAAAAACACGGCACAGGTCCGAAACCATGACACTTCGCATCGGCATCAGCGCCCGTCTGCTGCACCACCCCCCGGCCGGTCTGGGGCTGCCGCAGAAGCGGCTGCAATTTCTGGAAAGCACGATGGCGCACTGGATCATGGCCCACCGCGCTATCGCGTTGATGGTGCCCTTCGTCGACGAGGAGAGTCCCTTGTCGGCCAACCGAGCGCCCATGACCGAGATCGTTGACCTGCTCGACGGGCTGGTCCTGCAGGGCGGCATCGATATCTGTCCGGAGGCCTATGGCGAAACGCTGCGCGACCCGGCCTGGGCCGGCGACGCCATCCGCGACCGCTATGAGCTCAATCTGCTGCGCGGTTTCGTGGATGCGGGCAAGCCGGTGTTCGGGGTGTGCCGGGGCGCACAGCTCATCAATGTCTATTTTGGTGGCAGCCTGGTGCAGGACATACCGTCTCAGCGCCCCGGGGCAACCCACCACCAGGACACCACGCGCTACGAACGGCTGATACACGACGTGCAATTCGAAACCGGCTCCACGCTGCACCGCCTGTACGGCAACAGCGCGCCGCACCGTGTCACCAGCATCCACCACCAGTGTGTGGACCGGCTGGGCGAGGGGCTGGTGGTGGAAGCCATCAGTACGCAGGACGGCATCATCGAAGCCATCCGCCACACCGGTCCTGGCTATGTGTTCGGTGTGCAGTGGCATCCCGAGTTCCACCTCACGCCGGGTGAAGAGATGCAGGGCCTGCTCGACAGTGGTCCGATGATGATGGACTTTCTGCGCGCCGCGCGCGCCCGGGCCGACCGCCACCAGAGCGGCGCGGCCGAGGTGCACCCCGGCCTGCCCCTGCCTGCGCGAACATGACGTCCGAAGACGACAACTTCTTCTCGCGCTGGTCGCGCCGCAAGGTGCAGGTGCGCACCGGGCAACCCTTGCCCGCCGAGCCGCCGGCGCCCGAGCCCGTGGCGGCCGTGGCACCGGTGATGGCACCGGTGATTGTGCCAGGTGCCGTCGACGGTCTGGTGCCGGCCGGGTTGCCGCCCACGCTGCCCGCCGAGCCGGCAGAATCGCCGCCCGCACCCACGCTGGACGACGTGGCCCGCCTGTCGCTGGACGGTGACTTCAAGCCCTTCGTGGCGCGCGGCGTGCCGGCGGACGTGCGCAACGCCGCGGTGAAAAAGCTCTTCACCGACCCGCACTACAACGTGATGGACGGGCTCGACATCTACATCGACGATTATTCGAAGCCCAGCCCGCTGTCCGCCGTCGAAATGGCCAAGATGGTCGGCGCACAATTCCTGAAACTGGTGGACGACCCCAACGAAGTGAAAACCCCGGCGGCGGCCTCCATTGCCGCCGTCCAAGAACACGCCGCAGAGCCCGAAGAGGCTCAGGCACCTCAGGCCGGTGCGACCGAACAGGTCGCCCAGCCGGAACCACAAGAAACCCACGATGACCACGCTGATCTGCAACTGCAACCAGACCATGCCCCTGAACCCCCAGGCCCTGGGCCAGGCGCTGGATGAAGACCTGACCCTGCACACCACGCTCTGCCGCCGCGACGCACCCGCCTTCCAGAAGGCCTGCCGCAGCAGCGACGAGATGGTGGTGGCCTGCACGCAGGAAAGCCGGCTGTTTGCCGAACTCTCGGAGCAGACCGAGGGCGCGGTCTCTCTCGATGTGCGGCCGATCCGCTTCGTCAACATCCGCGAGACCGGGGGCTGGGGCCGCGAGGCCGCGATGGCCACACCCAAGATGGCCGCGCTGCTGGCTGCGGCCCGCCTGCCCGACGCCGAACCCGTGCCCACGGTGACCTACACCAGTGAAGGCCGGCTGCTGATCATCGGGGCGCTGGAAGACGCCGAACGCGCCGCCGGGCTGGTGAGCGATGCGCTGGACGTCACCCTCATGGCCGTGGGCGGTGCGGGTATGCAGGCGCGCCGCTACCCCGTCATCGGCGGTGATGCGCCGCACATCAGCGGCTGGCTCGGCGCCTTCGACGTGAGCTGGACCACCCGCAACCCGATCGACCTCGACCTCTGCACGCGCTGCAACGCCTGCATCGCCGCCTGCCCCGAAGACGCCATCGGCCTGGACTACCAGATCGACATGGACCGCTGCCGCTCGCACCGCGCCTGCGTCAAGGCCTGCGAAGCCGTGGGGGCCATCAACTTCCAGCGCGAGCCGCAGACACACAGCGACAAGTTTGACCTGGTGCTGGACCTGCGCAAGACACCGGCCTTCAGCCAGCACGCGCTGCCGCAGGGCTACATGCACCTGCCTGGCGGCCTGAACGATGCGGCGGCCATGCAGGCGCTGATCCAGCTGCGCGACCTGGTGGGTGAGTTCGAGAAGCCGAAGTTCTTCACCTACAAGCAGAAGCTCTGCGCCCATGGCCGCAACGAGAAGGTGGGCTGCAACGCCTGCGTCGACATCTGCTCGGCCTCGGCCATCAGCAGCGACCTCAAGCGCAACCAGATCATCGTCAACCCCAACCTCTGCGTCGGCTGCGGCACCTGCACCACCGTCTGCCCCACCGGCGCGCTGAGTTACGCCTACCCGCGCGCCAGCGAGCAGGGCGTGAAGCTGCGCACCCTGCTGGCCACCTACGCCAAGGCGGGGGGGAGAGACGCGGCTTTTCTGCTGCACAGCCAAGAAGCCGGGGCCGCACTGATCGGCGATCTGGGCCGTGCCGCCGCGCTCGACAAATCGGTGCGCGGCGTGCCCGCGCGCGTGATTCCGCTGCCGCTGTGGCACACCGCGTCGACCGGGCTGGACGTTTGGCTCACCACCTTCGCCTACGGTGCCTCGCAGGTCTGGGTGCTGATGACCGGCGAGGAAGCGCCACAGTACCGCGACGCGCTGCGCGAGCAGATGGCGGTGGCGCAGGCCATCGTGAGCGGCCTGGGTTACAGCGGGCGCCACTTCAAGCTGATCGAGGCCCGCGATGCACGCGACCTGATGGCGCTCGACGCCGAACTGGGCGAAGCGCCGGCCCAGGGCGTGAAGCGCCGCGCCAGCTTTGCGGTTCAGGCCGAGAAGCGCGCCACGCTGGAACTGGCCCTGGACCACCTGGTGCAGGACAGCTCCACGCACGCCCGCGCCGCCGACGCCATCGAACTGCCCGCGGCCTCGCCGCTGGGCACGATCAGTGTCAACCAGGACACTTGCACCCTGTGCCTGAGCTGCGTCAGCGCCTGCCCGGCCAGCGCGCTGCAGGACAACGCCGAACGCCCGCAGCTGCGCTTCATCGAGAAGAACTGTGTGCAGTGCGGCCTGTGCGAAAAGACCTGCCCCGAAAAAGCCATCACCCTGCAGCCGCGCCTGCTGCTCGGCGAGCAACGCAAGCAGCTGCGCGTGCTCAACGAAGCACAGCCGTATCAATGCATCCGCTGCAGCAAACCCTTCGGCACCCTCAAGGGCATCGAAGTCATGCTGGCCAAGCTCGGCGGCCACGCCATGTTCCAGGGCGAGGCGCTGGAGCGCCTGAAAATGTGCGGCGACTGCCGCGTGGTGGACATCTATTCGAACCCGGGCGAGACCCGCATCACCGACCTGTGACCATGAACAACCAGATTTCCGTGTCTTCTGCGCTTGACGAGGAAACCGCCCGCGCCGAAGTCTATGGCCTGTTGGCCGCGCTGTATTACGCCGCACCGTCGCCGGCGCTCATGGCACAGCTGCGCGTGGCCGTGACCGAGGCGCCCGCAGCGGGTGGTTTTCTCGAAGAACCCTGGCGCGAAGTGGTGGCCGCGGCGCGTGCGATCGACGATGCAGCCGTGGTGGCCGAGTTCGACGCCCTGTTCGGCGGCGTGGGCCGGGCCGAGGTGTTTCTGTTTGGTTCTCATTACCTCAGCGGTTTCCTGAACGAAAAGCCGCTGGCAGCCTTGCGCAGCGACCTCGCAGCGCTCGGGCTCGGGCGCGATGACACGATGTCGGAAACCGAGGACCATTTCGCCTACCTGTGCGAAGTCATGCGCTACCTGATCGCGGGCGACGAGGTCGAGGTGGCCAACCTGACGCAGCAGCAGAAGTTCTTTGTCACCCATGTGCAGCCCTGGGCACCGGCGATGTGTGACGCCATTGCGGCCCACCCCAAGGCGCGCTTCTATGCCGCACTGGCGGGGTTCACGCGCGCCTTCATCGGGGTGGAGACGCAGGGGTTCGACATGCTGGCCTGATCCCGCGGCCGCGCAGGATCACGCAACGGCACCGGGGCGGCCATCGTGGGTTCCTGCCCGCGCGGCGTCGGGTGCCCGCGGCTCGGTCAGCAGGCGCACGCTGAATGTGGCGCCGCGGCCGTCGCTGCGATTGCTTGCCGTGATGCTGCCACCGTAGCGTTCGAGCAGGCCCTGGCTGATCCACAGGCCGAGGCCGTTGCCATCGTTCTTCGTCGTGAAGAAGGGCCGGAACAGCCGCTCCTGCACGGCGGGGGCCAGCCCCGGTCCGGTGTCCTGCACGCTCAGTTCGGCACCGCACAGGGCACTGTCCGCGGTGCACCAGTCCGTTGTCGCCAGCCGCAGCGTGCCGCCCTCCGGCATGACCTGGATGGCGTTGATCAGCAGGTTGATGATCACCTGCTGCAGCTCCTGCCGGTTGAAGCCCACGCGCTGCGTGGCCTGCAGCTCGCGCACCACCTCGATGCGGGTCTGCGCGAGCAGGTGCGCCACCAGCACCAGGCTGTCATCCACCGTGCGGTTGAGATCCAGGCTTTCCACGTAGCCCGCGTATTCGGTGGGGCGCGCGTATTGCAGCAACTGCGTCACGATGATGCGCATGCGCTCGACCTGTTCGTCCAGCAGCCTGAGTTCGCTCTGCACCGGCTGGCTGTGTTCGCCCAGGGTTTCCCGCATCAGGTCCAGGTTGCCCTGCATCACGGCGATGGGGTTGTTGATCTCGTGCGCAATGCTGGCGGTGAGCTGGCCAATGGCCGCAAGCTTCTCGCTCTTGACGAGTTGCTGCTGCGCCAGTTGCAGCGAGGCGTTGCTGGCTTCGAGTTCGCGCGTGCGGTCGGCCACCTTGTGGTCGAGCTCTTCGCCCCAGCGCTGCAGCGCGTGCGTCTTCTCGTCGATAGCGTCGAGCAGTTGGTCCAGGTGGCCGGCGAGCGCGCCGAGTTCGTCGCGCGCGGGCAGGGCGCCGACGCGCGCCCGGTTCTCGCCGTCTTCGACGCGCTGCATGGTCTGGTTCATCTGTTGCACGGGCTTGAAGATGCTGCGCGCCCAGCGCACCGAAAACCAGGCCGACACCGCCATGACGGCGAGAAAGATCAGCCCCATCACGCCGATCATGGCCAGGCGAACGAGTCGGAACGGTGCTTCGAGGTAGCCCACGTAGAGCATGCCGATGCGCTGACCGGTGGCGTCGAGCAGCGGGTCGTAGGCCGACACATACCAGTCGTTGACCACAAAGGCGCGGTCCAGCCAGGTCTGGCCTTCTCCCAGCACGCGGTCGCGCACGGTCTGGGAGACGCGGGTGCCGATGGCGCGCTGGTCCTGGAACAGGCGCACGTTGGTGGTGATGCGCACGTCGTCGAGGAACAGCGTGGCCGTGCCTTCGCTGCCGAAGGGCAGGGCGCCGTCGGGGTAGACGATGCGGTTGATGTGGTCGATGAAGTCGAGGTTCTGGTTGAGCAGCAGACCGCCCGCCAGCAGGGCGGTGGTGCGCCCCGCAGCGTCGCGCACCGGTTGCAGCGAGATCACGACCATGGCGCGGTCTTCGGTGGTGCGCGCATCAGGGGCGGCGTTGCGCGTGGGCACCAGCGGGATGTGCAGGCGGGGCATCAGCTGGGGCGCCATGCGGGCGATGGCCATGGTGTCGAGGCGCATGAGGCGCGCCGATCGCGATCCGGGTCCCAAGGTGGCTTCGGGCACCAGGCGCTGGAGCTCCAGCGGCAGGGCGGCATGCGGGCCGTTGTCTTCGGCACTGCCGAGCGGCTGGCCGTCGGTGCCGTAGAGCAGAAGGAAGTCCAGCCCAAGCCCTCGCCGGGCCTCGCTCAGGCGCTCGCGCAACGCCGCATCGGTCTGGCCTTGGGAGACGGTCTCGGACGGCTGCATGGCGCTCAGCAGCCGCTGCGAGCCGGCCACGCCGCGCGTGCCGCTGCCGACCTCAATCAGCACCTGGTCGAAATAGCCGCGTGCCACGGCCAGGTCGCTGCGCACCTTGGTGATGAGCAGGCGGTCGTAGGTGATGTTGCTCCAGACCGCAATGGCCAGCACCAGCAGCGGGAACACCACCAGCAGCGGCAGCAGCGCCATCGCCAGCAGTTTGTTGCGCACCGAGGTGGCGAGCCAGCGGGGCTTGTAGCGGATCATGCCGGGTCAACTCCGGCGCGAAGTGCCCCCTCCAGGAACCCGGCAGAACCGGCTTTGCCAGGCTGCATCGGGTTGTCCCCTTGGTGGGGTCGCGCGAAGCGCGGCGGGGGTGCCTTCACAAGGTGTTCCATTCGGCCACGCGCCGCTCCAGCGTGCGCCGCGAAACGCCCAGCAACTGCGCGGCGCGGGTCTTGTCGCCCAGCACCGAGTCCAGCACCGCGAGGATGTGGCGTTTCTCCAGCGTGTGCAGGTCGGTCGGGCCCGCGCCGGGGGTGATGGCCTGCCGGGGCGTGTCGCCCGGGTAGAGCGCCGACACGTTGAGCGAGCCCAGGATCAGCGAGCGTTCGACCAGGTTGCGCAGCTCGCGCACGTTGCCGGGCCAGTGGTACTGGCGCAGGAAGTCCATTTCCGGTTCGCTGATCTGCAGCGGCGCCACGCCGAGCGCGGGCGCGAGCTGGCCCATGAAATGCTCGACCAGCGGGGCGATGTCGTCCTTGTGCTCGCGCAGCGGCGACAACGTCAGGTCCACCACCTGCAGGCGGAAGAAGAGGTCTTTGCGGAAGCGGCCGGCCGCCACTTCATCGGCCAGGCGGCGGTTGGTCGCGGCCATGATGCGCAGGTTCACCGGCATCAGCTGTTCGCTGCCCACCGGGCGGATCTGCAGGTCTTCGATGGCGCGCAGCAGCGTGGCCTGGATGGGCAGCGGCAGCTCGGCGATTTCGTCGAGGAACAGCGTGCCACCCTGCGCGTAGTGGAACAGGCCGTCGCGTGCGCGGGTGGCGCCGGTGAACGCGCCTTTGGCATGGCCAAAGAGTTCACTCTCGATCAGCTCGGGCGAGACCGCCGCGCAGTTCACCGGCACGAAGGGACCGGCCGCGCGCGGGCCCTGTGCGTGCAGTTCGCGCGCCACGAGCTCCTTGCCCGTGCCCGATTCGCCCTGCAACAGCACCGTGCTGTTCACCGGCGCCACGCGGGCGATGGCTTCGCGCAGCTGCTGCATCGCGGTGGAATCGCCGACCAGCGCCGGGCCGCCCATGGCCAGCGGCGCCACGGCGCGCTTGAGCACGAAGTTCTCGCGGCGCAGGCGCGAGCGCTCGTAGCAGTGCTTCACGGCGTTGAGGATCTGCGGCACCCGGAAAGGCTTGAGGATGAAGTCCGAGGCACCGGCGCGCAGGGCCTCGATGGCGGTGTCCAGATCGGCAAACGCGGTGATCAGGATCACCTCGCCGGTGAAGCCTTGCTCGCGCAGTTCCTTGAGCCAGCGCACGCCGTTCTTGCCGGGCAGGGATATGTCGAGGATCACCAGATCGGCGTGGTGGCCACGCAGCCATTCCGCGCCTTCTTCGGCGCTGCTCGCGCTCATCACGAACTGGCAACGCGGGGCGAGGGTCTTGACCAGGAAGTTGAGCATGCCCTGTTCGTCGTCAACGATCAGGATCGACCAGTCGGGCCAGCCCTCGAGGTTCTTTTCGGGGAAGGGGGTGAATGAGGTGGGTTCCACCGCGGAGGATTCTACGGATAAAGCCGATCAAAACACTGGGTCATTGACCAATACACGACACCTGGACACGGGTTGACACAGCGGTCGTAATGGTCGGCTTGCGACAACTTGTCGCAAGCGGCTTGGACAGCTTGACGCGGGATGCGAAGCCTCACGGAAACGGTATACGGGTTATCCCTGAAATTCAGCAGAGGTGCTGGGCTGTCACGCCCATGGTGACGGGCTATCTGCCAACACTGTCGCCGGATGCTTCATAAGCAAACACTGATGGCACGATTTTGGCTATGAATTTCGAAGCAGTCACCGATGCTGCAGCGCCGCATACCACCCGCATGCCAGGGTTGGGCATACCCCTGTCAAGAGTGTCAGGTCTCGCTTGCACAGAGTCGGTGCGCCGGTTAGATTCGCATATGCAAAAAGCCCACAGGTCGTTACATCCGGCGCCCTTAGGGCTTTCGATCAACCAGGAGACATGCATGAGCAAGCCCCTTCCCGAGGCCCCTCAAGGCCGCACCCGCCTGAACCGCCGCCGGCTGTTCGCCGGCGCTTCCACCGTGGGGGCCCTGGCGGCGGTCGCCACCCTCCTGCCCCGCGTGCAGACCGAAGAAACGGCCGAAGTGGCGGCCCGGCCGGCGCCTGAAAAGGGCGGTGGTTACAGCTTGTCGGACCACGTCAAGCAGTACTACAAGACCACCCAGATCTGAGCCAGCAGGAGAACCCTATGTTGCTGACCAAAAAATCCTCCACGCCCGGCGCCCACGGCGCCCGTGCACAAACCTCCTTCGTCCACAGCCTGCAGCGGGGCCTGTCGGCCGCGCTGCCCACCATGGACCGCCGCGGCTTTCTGCGCCGTTCCGGCCTCGGGGTCGGTGTGGGTCTGGCCGCCACGCAGCTCACGCTGGTGAAGAAAGCCAAGGCCGCCGAAGGCAAGTCCATCGACGGCACCGGCAAGATCGAAGTCAAGCGCACCGTCTGCACCCACTGTTCGGTGGGCTGCGCCACTGACGCGATCGTTGAAAACGGCGTCTGGGTTCGCCAGGAGCCGGTGTTCGATTCGCCGATCAACCTCGGCGCCCACTGCGCCAAGGGCGCCGCCTTGCGCGAGCACGGCCATGGCGAGTACCGCCTGCGCTACCCGATGAAGCTGGTCAATGGCAAATACCAGCGCATCAGCTGGGACGTGGCGCTCAACGAGATCACCGCCAAGATGAACGAGCTGAAAGAGGCCAGCGGTCCCGATTCGGTGTACTTTGTCGGCTCTTCGAAGCACAACAACGAGCAGGCCTACCTGCTGCGCAAGTTCGTGAGCTTCTGGGGCACCAACAACTGCGACCACCAGGCGCGCATCTGCCACTCCACCACGGTGGCCGGCGTCGCGAACACCTGGGGCTACGGTGCGATGACCAACTCGTACAACGACATGCAGAACAGCCAGTGCGCGTTGTACATCGGCTCCAACGCCGCAGAAGCGCACCCGGTGTCCATGCTGCACATGCTGCACGCCAAGGAAAACGGCTGCAAGATGATCGTGGTCGATCCGCGCTTCACCCGCACCGCGGCCAAGGCCGACGAGTACGTGCGCATCCGCTCGGGCACCGACATCCCGTTCCTGTTCGGTCTGCTGCACCACATCTTCAAGAATGGCTGGGAAGACAAGCAGTACGTCAACGACCGCGTCTATGGCATGGACAAGGTGCGTGAAGACGTGTTGGCCAAGTGGACGCCGGACAAGGTGGAAGAGGCCTGCGGCGTCAAGGAAGAGCAGATGTTCAAGGTGGCGAAGATGCTGGCCGAAGCCAAGCCCGCCACCATCGTCTGGTGCATGGGCCAGACGCAGCACTCCATCGGCAACGCCATGGTGCGCGCGTCGTGCATCCTGCAGCTGGCGCTGGGCAACGTGGGCAAGAGCGGTGGTGGCACCAACATCTTCCGTGGCCACGACAACGTGCAGGGCGCCACCGACGTCGGCCCCAACCCCGACTCGCTGCCGGGCTACTACGGCCTGGCCGCCGGCTCGTGGAAACACTTCGCCAAGGTCTGGGGCGTGGAGTACGACTGGATCAAGTCCAAGTACGCCGAAGGCATGATGGAAAAGCCCGGCATCACCGTCTCGCGCTGGATCGACGGCGTGATGGAAAACAACGAGCTGATCGACCAGGGCCCGAATCTGCGCGGCATCTTCTTCTGGGGCCATGCGCCCAACTCCCAGACGCGGGGCCTGGAGATGAAGCGAGCGATGGACAAGCTCGACCTGCTGGTGGTGGTGGACCCGTATCCTTCGGCCACGGCGTCGATGGCGGCCATGCCCGGCAAGCCCGAAGACCTCAACCCCAACCGCGCGGTGTACCTGCTGCCGGCGGCCACGCAGTTCGAAACCAGCGGATCGTGCACCGCGTCCAACCGGTCGCTGCAGTGGCGCGAGAAGGTCATCGAGCCGCTGTGGGAGAGCCGCAGCGACCACATGATCATGCACCAGTTCGCAGAGAAGCTGGGCTTTGGCGCCGAGCTGTCGAAGAACTACAAGATGCAGAAGGTCAAGGGCCTGGACGAGCCCGTGCCCGAAGATATCCTGCGTGAAATCAACGCCTCGGTCTGGACCATCGGCTACACCGGGCAGAGCCCGGAGCGCCTGAAGGCGCACATGCGCAACATGGGCGCCTTCGATGTGAAGTCCCTCAAATGCAAAGGCAAAGTGGTCGACAAGGAAACCGGCTACGACATGAGCGGTGACTACTTCGGTCTGCCCTGGCCGTGTTACGGCACCGCCGCCATCAAGCACCCGGGCTCGCCCAACCTGTACGACACCTCCAAACACATCATGGAGGGCGGCGGCAACTTCCGCGCGAACTTCGGCGTCGAGCGAGAAGGCGTGAGCTTGCTGGCCGAAGACGGTTCGTACTCGGTGGGTTCGGAGATCACCACCGGTTACCCCGAGTTCGACCACGTGCTGCTGAAGAAGCTGGGCTGGTGGGACGACCTGACCGAGGCTGAGAAAACCGCCGCCGAAGGCAAGAACTGGAAGACCGACCTCTCGGGCGGCATCCAGCGCGTCACCATGGCGCACGGCTGCCATCCGTTCGGCAATGCCAAGGCCCGCGCCGTGGTGTGGAACTTCCCCGACGCGATTCCGCAGCACCGCGAACCGATCTACGGTACGCGCCCCGATCTCGTGGCCAAGTACCCCAGCCATGATGACCAGAAGAACCGCTGGCGCCTGCCGGTGCTCTACAAGTCGCTGCAGCAGAAGAACGTGGACGACAAGGTTCACGAAAAATTCCCGCTGATCATGACCTCGGGCCGCCTGGTCGAGTACGAGGGCGGTGGCGAGGAAACCCGCTCCAACCCCTGGCTGGCCGAACTGCAGCAGGAGATGTTCGTCGAGATCAACCCGGCGGCGGCGAGCGAGCGCGGCATCCGCAATGGCGAGCGCGTCTGGGTGCACACCCCCACCGGAGCACGCATCAATGTGCAGGCGCTGGTGACGGATCGCGTGGGCCCCGACACGGTGTTCCTGCCGTTCCACTTCTCGGGACACTGGCAGGGCCAGGACATGAAGCCGCACTACCCGGATGGCGCTTTCCCGGTGGTTCGCGGTGAAGCGGTGAACACGGCCACCACCTACGGTTACGACATCGTCACGATGATGCAGGAAACCAAGACGACGGTCTGCAATGTAGAGCGGGCATAACCATGACCCCCAAGCTTTTCACTTCGTGTAATGCGCTGCCCCCCGAGGGAACGCATTTTTCCTTGGGGCAGCCCGGCGGAAAAATCAGGAGAACGACACCATGGCAAGAATGAAATTCATCTGTGACGCCGAGCGTTGCATCGAGTGCAACGGCTGCGTCACGGCCTGCAAGAACGAACACGAAGTCCCGTGGGGCGTGAACCGCCGCCGCGTGGTCACCCTCAACGACGGCGTGCCGGGCGAAAAATCCATCTCGGTGGCCTGCATGCACTGCAGCGACGCACCCTGCATGGCGGTCTGCCCGGTCAACTGCTTCTACCGCACCGACGAAGGCGTGGTGCTGC
>JAHIQV010000412.1 GCA_018903185.1 Gammaproteobacteria bacterium
AAGGCGGTCTACGCCTATCCGGTGGAACACCTCCCGTTCTGGCAGGCCCAGCGCCGCGAAGCTGGCGTGAGCCTCTTCGACGAAGCGCTGCCGCCCGGCTTCATGGGCGAGAACCTCAGCATCGAAGGCCTGCTGGAGCACGAGGTCTGGATCGGCGATGAGCTGCACTTTCCCGGCTGCGTGCTGCGCGTGACCGCGCCGCGCGAGCCCTGCTTCAAGTTCAACGCCGTCATGGGGCTGAACCAGGCGGGTCGGCTCATGATGGAGCGACTGTGTTCCGGCTTTTACCTTGCCGTGGTGCGGACCGGCACCATCGAAGCGGGTGAGGCCTTCCAGCTGGTGCCGGGCACCCGTGGCCTGCGGGTCAGCGAGGCATTCGCCGCCAAACGCCTGAAACACCAGCGTTGATCCGCCGATCGGGCGTCATGGTTTTCGGGTAGAACCCCAGCATGAACACACAACAAGCCCATCTGCGCGTCCTCTGCCTGACGATGAACCCCTCGGTCGACCTGGCGACCGAAACCGAGCGCGTGGTGCCCACGCACAAGCTGCGTTGCGGCGACACGCTGCACGACGCGGGCGGCGGCGGCATCAACGTGGCGCGTGTGATCACGCGCCTGGGGGGCACATGCACCGCCCTGTGCCCCACCGGCGGCTCGGCCGGCCACTGGCTGGAGAAGCGCATGCGCGACGAGGGGCTGCACAGTGTCTTCCTGCCGATCGCCGACGAAACCCGCGTCAGTTTCACTGTGCACGAACACAGCACCGGCGCCGAATTCCGCTTCGTCATGCCGGGTCCGCACCTGACCGAACCCGAATGGCAGGCCTGTCTGAGCCATCTGGAACAGCTGCCCGAATTCCCCGACCTGCTGGTCGCCAGCGGCAGCCTGCCGCCGGGTGTGCCGGTGGACTTCTACGCCCGGCTGGCACGACTGTGCCGCGAACGCGGCGCACGCATGGTGCTCGATACCTCGGGGCCGGCACTGGCCGCGGCGCTGGCCGAGGGCGTGTACCTCTTCAAGCCCAACCTGCGCGAACTCGCCGAGCTCAGTGGCGAGATGCTGGAAACCCCCGAACATTGGCTGGGTGCTGCCCGGCAGCTGATTCAACGCGGCATGACCGAAGTCGTGGCGCTGACGCTGGGCCATCTGGGTGCCCTGCTCGTCACGCGCGATGCGAGCTGGCGCGCCCCACCGCTGGACATCCCCGTGGCCAGCGCGGTGGGGGCGGGCGACAGCTTCGTGGGCGGCATGGTGCTTGCGCTGCAGCAGCATCGCCGCCTGCAGGACGCCTTTGCGCTCGGGGTCGCCGCCGGCTCCGCCACGCTGCTCTCGATCGGCACCGGTCTGTGCAGCCGAGAAGATGTGCAGCGCCTGCTGCCGCAGGTGCAACTCCAGCCGGCGGGCTGAGATCCGCTCGGCCTTCAGGGGGCCTTGTCCGCCTGAGCTTCGCGTGGCGCGGCACGCAGCCGCTCGTTGTAGCCGCTGAGGGCACGCTCCAGGGCCGAGCGGCTGGGTGTTTCCACAAACAGGCAGGGTTTGCCGTGGCGCTCGAGCCGTTCGCGGTAGATCCGGATCGCCCGGGTGCGCCCACCCCCACACAACTCGGCACGGTCGTGTATGGACGGGCCTTGGTCATGGAACCGGGGTCCGCTGCACGGAGCAGACGCCACCGGGCTGACCGCCAAGGGCTGCGCCGCCAGGCAAGCGTCTGCATGGTCGGTGTGGCCCGCTTCCACTTCCTCGTGCGCCTGATGGCTGGCCAGCAGCCGGGGCCCGGCCGGGTTGCTGCACGGGGCACCGATGGCGCAGCGCCCCTGCGGCCTTTGGTCCCGGGGGCGAACGCGCAGGCCCTGCAGTTCGACAACCACTGGGTACGGGTGGGGCGGGTCGATGCGCCGGCGGCTCAGGAACGGTGGGCTTCGGCACCGTCGCTGACCCGGTCGCAGGTCTGACCGTTGAGCCGGCATTGACCATCCTCTTCCAGCCAGGGATGGGCATGGCCCACACAAGCGGTCTGGCAGATCACGGCCTGGGCTTCGCGGGTGCCGGACGCCACCGGAGGCCGCGGCTTCATCGCCAGCGGTCGATCACGGCGCAGCACGGTGGCTGCACCCAAACCCCAGAACACGCTGGTGCGCAGCAGCACCAGTTCGGCGCGCAGCCGCAGGTTGTCGCCTTCCAGCGCAGCCACATGGACGGCCGAGGACCGCAGCAGCTCGGTGCAACGGCTCTGCAGCCCCCCCATCTGGCGCATCAGGACCCCGTGTTCGTGCGCCAGTCCCGGCGTCAAGGGCCCTTCATCGCGGTTCTCCGGCTGCCGTGCGGGGCTGTGGCTTGGGATCATGTGGATCTCCCTGGGCGTGGACAGGCAATGGCTCTGCCTGGTGACGGGTGCAGCACCACCACGCGGTGCTGGGCCGGCGCCCAAACGGGCTCGCGCGGGTCGGGCTTTTCCCGGCGCCCGGGCTTGGCGCCACAGGCCCACAGCTGCAACTGCAGTGGCCCGTGCGCCACGTGCGCCAGCACGCCAGGAAGGTGCTGGCGGCAGGTGAAACCGGACACGCCGGTGTGACCGGCGAGGGTGCGCGACAGGCGTTCCACCGGTCATCTCAATGCACACCCCCAGCCACGCGGTGCCACAGCGGTGTGGGTTCTGGAGGAACTTCCTGCACCAGCGCATCTTCCAGCGAAAGCTGCCAGCGTTTGCGCAGGTTCGCCGCCATGGCGCGCATGGGCGGCGAGACGTGGGGATGCCCGGACAGGAAGAACAGGTTGGAGACCAGTTTTCGCGCCATCAGGCTGCGGTTCGGGCCGTCCGCCGGGGCCTGGGCGTAACAGGTCATGAGCGCCAGCGTACCGGCTGTCAAGGCCTCGACGGAGGGCAGGCGGACGCAGTCATCGTCCGGGTCGCTGGCTTCACAGTGGGGGTGGCGCATGAGGGTCTCCGGGAGATGAAGATCGTGTCGGCAATCCACGATCGGTTGACATAAAATCAAATCATATGAGAATGATTCGCATTTGTAAAGCGCCCCTGATGACCTCCACCGCGGGTGCCTGTGAATGACGACAATGATCCGAGCCACAGCCTCAAAACCCATCAAGAAAGGAACCCGCTCATGAAAGGCGACAAGAAG
>JAHIQV010000413.1 GCA_018903185.1 Gammaproteobacteria bacterium
AGTCGGGCGTGTAGAAGAACAGCCAGATGTTGGCCACGGCGATCATGGGCAACACCGTGGGCGTGAAGTAGGCCAGCCGCACCCAGCCCCGGCCCACCATCTGCCGGTTCACCCACAGGGCCATCACGATGGCCAGCGCCATGGACGGCAGGATGGTGCCCAGCGCGTACCAGGCGTTGTTGGTGAGCGCGGTCCAGAACACCGGGTCTTCCAGCAGCAGCCCGTAGTTCTCCAGCCCCACGAAACGGGCGGGCCGGTTGGCCCGCGGGGTGGTGAAGAAGCTGTGCCAGAAGGTGGCCAGCGCCGGGTAGTGCGTGAAGGCCGCCAGCAGCACCGCCGCCGGCAGCAACAGCAGCCAGCCAGTGACGGATTGCCGACGGGTGTTCATGTGCAATCGACCTGGAAGCGCCTGCAGCGAATCAGCGGTAGCTGCGCAGGATGCGATCGGCTTCGCGTTGCGCGTCGCGCATCGCGGCCTCGGGCGTCTTGCTGCCGGTGAGCGCGGCCTGCAGGCCGTCGTTCAGCGCCTTGGTCACGCGCTGGTTTTCGTGCGTGGACAGCTCGGCCTTGGCGTACTTCAGCTGGTCGCGCGCCACGGTGGGGGCCGGGAACTCGGACAGGTACTTCTTCATGGCGTCGGTTTCCCACGACGCCGGCGTGACCGACACATAGCCCGTGGCAATCGCCCACTTCGTTGCGCGCTCGGGCGTGGTGGCCCACTTCATGAACTTCACGGCGGCATCGCGTTCGGCCGGCGTGGTCTTGTTCAGCACGTAGAAGTTGCCGCCGCCGGTGGGCGTGCCGCGCTGCTTGCCAGCGGGCAGCATGGCCACGCCGAAGTCGAACTTGGCGTTGCTGCGGATGTTGGTGAGGTTGCCGGTGGTGGTCCAGATCATGGCGGCCTTGCGCTCGAAGAAGTCCTTCGGCGTGGTGCCCCACTCCACCACGCCAGCCGGGTGGATCTGGTGCTTGCGGGACAGGTCCACCCAGTACTGCAGCGCCTGCACCACCTCGGGTTTGTCGAAATAGGTTTGTGTGCCGGCGGCGTTCATCAGCTCCACACCGTTCTGGGTGGTGAAGGCCTGGAACAGCCAGTACGGAAAGCCCGAAGACGGCACCTGCACGCCATAGGTGCTCACGTTGCCGGCCGCATCGCGCTGCGTGAGCTTCTGGCCGAACTCCACCATTTCGGCCCAGTTCTGCGGCGGGCGCTGCGGGTCCAGGCCGGCCTGCTTGAAGAGGTCCTTGTTCCAGTACATGACGATGGTCGAACGCTGGAACGGGATGCCCCAGGTCTTGCCGCCGGTCTGGCTGTTCTGCATGAAGCCGGGGTAGAAGCTGTTCAGCCAGGCCTTGTCTTCGGGCGCCTTCAGCAGGTCGTCGATGGCCACCACCACGCCTTCGTCGATCAGGGTGTACATGTCGGTGGAGAGCATCACCGCGATGTGCGGGGCGTCGCCGCCCTTGGCGGCCGTGAGCACCTTGGTCACGGTGTCCTGGTAGCTGCCGGCGTACACCGGCTTGATCTTGATGCCGGGGTTCTCTTTCTCGAAGTCGGCGGCCATCTCGTCGATGATCTTGGTGACCGGGCCACCCACGGCCACGGGGTAGTAGAAGCTCAGCTCTTGCGCCGCTGCAGGCAATGACATGGCGGCCGCAGCGATCAACGCCCCGGTCAGGCGGCAAAGGGAATGTTTCCAGGGTTTCATGGGGGACTCTCCTGAGTGCGGTTGGTGGAAATCGGCCGGGTGGCCACAAGGGAAAAATCGAAGGGATGAAGCAAGGGCTACGGCCCGTGTGCCACGGGTGACGGGCCGGTGATGCGCTGGCCATCGCTCGGGCTGAACCAATGAACCGCGTCGGCAGGCCAGGTCAGGCCAATCACCTCGCCGCGCCGGGGCAGCTTGGGCAGGGCACCGGTGCGCAGCACCAGCCGGTGCGGGCCGCTGGCGCCCGACGGGTCCAGCGACTGACCCGTCGTCGCCTGACCCCGCTCCGGGCCCACCTCGCAGATCACCAGGCTCTCGGCGCCCAGGTACTCCACCGCCACCACACGTGCCTGCAACAGCGGCGCATCGGCGTCCATGGCCATGTGTTCCGGGCGCACGCCCAGCAGCATGTCGGGGTGGCCTTGCGGCAGCAACGCAGCGGGCAACAGGTTCATGGCCGGCGAGCCGATGAAACCGGCCACGAAGCTGGTCTGCGGCTGGCCATACAGCGCTTGCGGGCTGCCCTGCTGCTCCACCTTGCCGGCCCGCATCAGCACCACCTTGTCGGCCATGGTCATGGCCTCGGTCTGGTCGTGGGTGACGTAGAGCATGGTGATGCCCAGGCGCTGCTGCAGCTCGCGGATTTCGGCGCGCATCTGCTGGCGCAGTTGGGCGTCCAGGTTGGAGAGCGGTTCGTCCATCAGGCACACCGGCGCTTCGGCCACGATGGCGCGGCCCAAGGCGACGCGCTGGCGCTGCCCGCCCGAGAGCTGCGAGGGCTTGCGGTCCAGGTAGGGCCCCAGGCCCAGCAGCTCGGCCGCGCGCGCCAGCCGGCGCTGGCGTTCGGCAGCCGGCACGCGGCGCACGCTCAGACCGAACACGATGTTCTCAGCCACCGAGAGGTGCGGAAACAGCGCGTAGTTCTGGAACACCATGGCCACACCGCGCTGGGCCGGCGGCGCCTGCATGAGGTCCACACCACCGATGTGGATGCTGCCGCCATCGCAAGGCTCCAGACCGGCCAGCAGGCGCAGCGTGGTGCTCTTGCCGCAGCCCGATGGCCCCAGCAGCGCCACGAACTCCCCCGGTTCGGCCACCAGGTTCACGCCATCCACAGCGGTGTGCGCGCCAAACCGGCGGCTCACGTTGTGCAGCACCACCCGGCTCACAGCAACCCCTCCGCCAGGTGCAGGTGGCGCGGCGCCTGCTCCACCAGCTGGCTGAACGGCTCGGCCGGGCGCCCGTTGGTGACCAGGTGGTCCATCGCGCCCAGCGAGCCACCCCGGGCCACGGCCGCGCGGCCGAATTTGGTGAGGTCGGCCACCAGCACGGCGCTGCGGCAGTTCAGACGCATGGCCTCGCGCGCGCTCACTTCGGCGGGGTCGAAGTCCAGCAAGGCGCCGTCTTCATCGATGCCCCCGACGCCGAACACGGCGAAGTCGGTCTTGAAGTTGCCGAAGAACTGCGCCGCCGCCTCGCCCACCACGTCCATGTCGGGCAGGCGCAGCGCGCCCCCGGCCGCGCGGATTTCAACGCCCGGCGCCGCGGCCAGGGCCAGCACCACGCGCAGGCTGTTGGTCATCACGCGCAAATCCTGGTGGCCGCGCAAGGCCAGCGCCACCTGGTGGGGCGTGGTGCCCAGGCCAATGGACACCGAACTGCCATCCGGGATCAGCGCGGCCACCTTCATGGCGATGGCGCGCTTG
>JAHIQV010000414.1 GCA_018903185.1 Gammaproteobacteria bacterium
ATGCGCCTCGTAGGCGGCACTGCCAACCAGGGCGGATTCCATCTCGAATGGGAGATCGAGCGCGTTGAGAACCTTGACCGCCTCAGTGACGATTTCGGTGCCAATGCCGTCACCAGGGAGAACTGCGATTTTCATGATTTAGGAGAAGTTAAAGGATAAGGTTACGGCGCGAAGTGCCTGTGGTCAGGTTGCCGTGGAACCGGCTTCGCCGGGCCACTGGCAACGCCCCCTGGAGGGGGTGACGCCGCAGGCGGCGCGGGGGTGGGTCTGTTCACATCGTGTGCGCGAGCCAGGGCTTGGTCGCCAGACGCTCTTTTTCGAACGCGGCGATCTTGTCCTTATGGCGCAAAGTCAGGCCGATGTCGTCCAGCCCGTTGAGCAGGCAGTACTTGCGGAAGGCCTGCACCTCGAACGGGATTTCTTCGCCTTGAGGTTTCACGATCACCTGGCGTTCCAGATCGATGGTCAGTTGGTAGCCCGGGAAGGCATACACCTCGTCGAAAAGCTGGGCGACCGTGGCCTCGGGCAGCACGATGGGCAGCAGACCGTTCTTGAAACAGTTGTTGAAGAAGATGTCGGCGTAGCTCGGTGCAATCACGGCGCGAAAGCCGTGCTGGTCGATGGCCCAGGGCGCGTGTTCGCGGCTGGAGCCGCAGCCGAAATTCTTGCGGGTCAGCAGCACCGACGCGCCCGCGTAACGCGGCTGGTTGAGCACGAAGTCCGGGTTCGGTTGGCGTGTGGCCGGGTCCTGGCCGGGTTCGCCCTTGTCGAGGTAGCGCCACTCGTCAAACAGGTTGGGGCCGAAACCGGTCTTGCGGATCGACTTGAGGAACTGCTTGGGGATGATGGCGTCGGTGTCGACGTTTTCGCGGTCCATGGGGGCCACGAGGCCCTGGTGAATGGTGAATTTTTGCATGATGGTGTGTGGGGATTGTGTGGCTGGCCTCAGTGGGTCGCGCCCTTGACGGCTTCGCCAGCCTTCTCCAGCCCGGAGCCGACCGACTGGCCGACGGCTTTGCCGCCTTCGACGGTCTTGTCCTTGATCTCGATGGCCTTGTCAACGACCGCGTCCTTGACTTCCACGGCCTTGTCTTTGACCACGTGCGCGTCCTGTTTGACGCCTTGCACGGTGTTGCAGGCGGCCAGGGACACCAGGGTTGCGGTGGCCAGCAGGGTGAACAGGGGTTGGGTAGAGGACATCTGAGGACTCCTTGATGAGGACTCGGGATGGAAGGTCAGGCGATGGTGCGCACGTCAATGAAATGGCCGTGGATCGCGGCGGCGGCAGCCATCGCTGGGGAGACCAGGTGGGTGCGGCCACCGGCGCCCTGGCGGCCTTCGAAGTTGCGGTTGCTGGTGGAGGCGCAGCGTTCGCCGGGTTCCAGGCGGTCGGCGTTCATGGCCAGGCACATGGAGCAGCCGGGTTCGCGCCACTCGAAGCCTGCGGCCTTGAAGATCTCGTGCAGGCCTTCGCGCTCGGCCTGTTCCTTGACCAGACCCGAGCCGGGAACGACCATCGCCAGCTTGATGTTTTTGGCCACTTTCTGGCCCAGCTTCTTCACCACGGCTGCGGCCTCGCGCATGTCTTCGATGCGGCTGTTGGTGCAGGAGCCGATGAACACCTTGTCCACGAAGATGTCGTTCAGGGCCTTGCCCGGCTCCAGCGCCATGTAGGTGAGCGCACGCTCAATGGCGCCGCGCTTGTTCGGGTCTTTTTCCTTCTCGGGATCGGGCACGCGGGCGTCCACGCCGAGCACCATCTCGGGCGAGGTGCCCCAGGTGACCTGCGGCACGATCGTGCTGGCGTCCAGTGTCACTACGGTGTCGAACACCGCGTCGGCGTCCGAGTGCAGAGTTTTCCAGTAGGCCACGGCCTGTTCCCATTCCACCCCGGTGGGGGAGAGCGGGCGGCCTTTGACGTATTCGATGGTCTTTTCATCTACCGCCACCAGGCCCGCGCGTGCACCGCCTTCGATGGCCATGTTGCACACCGTCATGCGGCCCTCCATCGACAGGGCGCGGATCGCACTGCCACCGAATTCGATGGTGTAGCCGGTGCCGCCCGCGGTGCCGATCTTGCCGATGATGGCCAGCACGATGTCCTTGGCGGTCACGCCCTTGGCGAGTTGCCCGTCCACGCGCACCAGCATGTTCTTGGCCTTCTTGGCCAGCAGGGTCTGCGTCGCCATGACATGCTCGACCTCGCTGGTACCGATGCCGTGCGCGAGTGCGCCAAACGCCCCGTGGGTGCTGGTGTGGCTGTCGCCGCAGACCACCGTCATGCCGGGCAGGGTGGCGCCGTTTTCCGGACCGATCACGTGAACGATGCCCTGGCGCTGGGACATGAAGGGAAAGAAGGCCGCTGCGCCGAATTCGGCGATGTTGTCGTTCAGCGTGGTGATCTGTTCCTTGCTGATCGGGTCGGTGATGCCGTCGTAACCCTGCTCCCAGCCGGTGGTGGGCGTGTTGTGGTCGGCGGTGGCCACGATCGAGCTCACGCGCCAGACCTTGCGGCCCGCCTGGCGAAGACCTTCAAACGCCTGCGGGCTGGTCACTTCGTGCACCAGGTGGCGGTCGATGTAGAGGACGGACGTGCCATCCTCTTCGGTGTGGACGACGTGTTCGTCCCAGATCTTGTCGTAGAGCGTGCGTGCCATGGGGGAGGGGTTCCTTTGCTGATGAAATTTTATGCGTGGGGGTCTGAAACGGTGTGTTGCCCGGACTGCTCGCCCAGGTGGGCAACGAGCAGCCGGGCCGTGACGGGCAAGGTCGAAAAATCGCGGGCCACCAGATCAATCTGCCGGGTGGCCCAGTCATCGGTGAGCGCCACGCAGGTGAGCTCGCCCACGCCGTGCATCAGCTCGAAAGCACGCCGGGGCATCAGACCGACGCCCAGACCGTTGTGGATCATGCGGCACATGGCGTCCAGCCCGGTCACGCGGATGCGCAGCCGGATGCCTCGGCCGGCGGTGGTGGCGGCCTGGTGCATGGCCTGGTAGATGGAGCTGTTGGCGTGCAGTCCCACATGATCCCAGTCGAGACTGTCGGCGAAAGCCAGTTGTTTCTCACCCGCGAGAGGGTGTGCCTGCGGAACGATCAGCACCAGTTGGTCTTGCCGGTAGGGGCGGGTTTGCAGGTCGGGCAGGGGGCCACTCACTCCCGTGTGGCAGATGCCCAGATCGGCCGCGCCTTCCTGCACGGCCCGCACCACCTCGCTGGACAGGTGTTCTTCCAGGTCGATCTTGACCTGGTCGTGCAGGCGGGTGAAGCTGCCCAGGTCTTCGGGCAGGAACTGGACAATGGCCGAGATGTTGGCGTGCATGCGCACATGCCCGCGCACACCGTCGGCGTACTCCGAAAGTTCGCCCTGCATCTTGTCCAGGCTGAACAGCACCGAGCGCGCGTGGTGGAGCAGGCTCTGGCCGGCGGGCGTGGGGCTGGCACCCCGGGCATGGCGGTAGAGCAGCGTGGTGCCCACGGCGCTTTCAAGATCGGAGAGGCGCTTGCTCACGGCCGAGGGGGCCATGAATTCCTGCTCGGCCGCCTTGCCGATGCTGCCGCGCTCGCACACCGCCACAAAAAGCTGGAGCGAGGTGAGGTCGAGGCGGCGGGTGAAGCTGCGGTCCGGG
>JAHIQV010000415.1 GCA_018903185.1 Gammaproteobacteria bacterium
GGTGAAGGGGCTTGCTTTTCTTGTGCATGCCTCCTTGTAAGGCAAACAGGTTTCAGATTTGTGTCAGCGTCGGGTGGCTGTGGCACCTGTGCACGGCCTGGGAGCCCGGGAGTCCACCAAGGCCGTGCGCAGCGCCACGCGCAGGCCACGCACCGCATCGTCCAGCACCCTGCTCGGCGCGCCAGCTGGGGTTGGGCGAGGCGCCGTATTCTGGCGCGGTGTGGGCAGAAGGCCTGTTACAACCGGCTGTGCAGACCCGTGTGCCGAACGCTGACCAGACGCCAGAAGGAATCCCCCATGCCACCCCGCAAAAAAGAGACGATGGAATCCGACACGCCCGAGGGCCCCGGATCGCACCTGATCAGCCAGGCCATCCTGTCGCTGGTGGGCCAGGTGCCCAGCTCGAAGGAGCGCAAGAGCCAGACGCCCGCGGACGATGCGCGCAAGAAGGCCAATGCCGCGGCGGCCAAGGCGGCGCTGGCGGCCGGCGCGCTGGCGCTGCCGCCGGGTTTCGTGGGCTGGTTGACCATCCTGCCCGAGATGGTGGGTGTCTGGAAGATCCAGAAGCAGCTGGTGGCCGACCTGGCCGCCCTGTATGGCAAACAGTCCACGCTGACGCCCGAACAGGTGGTGTATTGCCTGTTCCAGCACACGGCGGCGCAGGGCGTGCGCGATCTGGTGGTGCGCGTGGGCCAGCGCACGCTGGTGCGGCGCGCCTCGCCGCTGCTCATCCGCACCCTCACCCGGCGCATTGGCGTGAAGCTCACGCAAAGAGTTCTGGGCAGGGGCGCGGCGCGCTGGCTGCCGATCGTGGGCGCGGTGGGCGTGGGCGCATATGCCTACGTCGACACGGCGCAGGTGGCGGCCACGGCGATCGACCTGTTCGAGGGCGTGATCGAGGTGGAGGCGGTGGAGGTCTGATCCCACCGCTTCGCCAACCGGCCCTTGAAGGCGCGGTGCGCGCGCTATTGCCCCGGCGGGCGGTAGACCGGCAACTTCTTGGTGGCTATGTCGACCTCTTCCACCGTGAGCAGCACCGTGGTGCGCAAGGACACCGCGCCGCTGGTGTTGATGGCGGTGACGAGGGCGCAGGCGCTCACGTTGTCGGGCATGTCGACGATGGCAAACACATCGGTGTCACCAAAGGCGAAGTACAGGCATTCGAGCGTGCCGCCCATCGATTTGACGAGTTTGTCAACCACGGTCCGGCGCCCGGAGGCGCCCTCCTTCACGAGACCGCGCGCGCCTTCGGCGGAGTAGTTGCCTTGCGCAAGGTATTTGGGCATGGTGATGTCTCCCAGGGGGTTGAGGGATGGATGAAACAGAAACCGGAACAGGCAGGTACGGCGTCAGACCGTCTTCCAGATGGCGTCGTGAAACGAGCCCGGGATGAAGTTGTCTGACGCGCTGTTGACAAGCTCCCAGTACTTGGGGTCTGAGGTGATCTTGTTCATGACGGTCTCCAGCTCGGTCAGATCGTTGTAGCGGGCCGACCAGGCCACGCGCTGCACCTCGCCACCGATGGGGAGCAACACTTCGAGCTCGCGTTTTTGTGTTTCTTTGAAATAGGTGGCCATCTCTTTGGCAAACGCCAGGGCTGCGCCCGTTTTTCCGGGCTTGACGCCGGCCACTCGCACAAATGCAATCATTTTTGTCTCCTTGTTTCGCCGGAACAGCGGCGTCTGTGGCCCGCTTCAGACCCGTGAAAGCGGCCCTGCCCAATGTGGCCATTCGCATGACCGCCGTCCCTAAACGCCGCTGAATTTCGACCAAACTTTCCTAAACCCGGACTTGTGGCTACGATGAAAGGCTCCGGTGAAAGGCAGGCTGACCGTGCTCGATCCCGTGGTTTTCGGTCATTTCGAACTCCGACCCGCGCAGCGCCAGCTGCTGAAAAGTGGTGAGCCGGTGGCGTTGGGCGCGCGGGCCTTCGACGTGCTGACCGCGCTGGTGCAAAACCGGGAGCGCGTCGTCACCAAAGAAGAATTGCTGCGCCAGGTATGGCAGGGCGTGGTGGTGGAGGAGAACAACCTCACCGTGCATGTGTCCAGGCTGCGCAAGTTGCTGGGCGCCGATGCGGTGTCCACCGTCAACGGCACGGGTTACCAGTTCACCTTGCCGGTTTCCTACGCCCAGCGTGCGCCCTCACCGGCGCCATCCGCCCACGCCGATGCAGTGGCCACACCGCTGCCCCTGCCGGACAAGCCCTCGATCGCCGTGCTGCCGTTTGCGCGCATGCAGGGCGACGCGGCGCACGAAGACTTCATCGACGGCATCACCGACGAGCTCATCACCGCGCTGTCACGCTTTCATTCGCTGTTCGTGATTTCACGCAACAGCGTCTTCACCTACAAGAACCGGATGGTGGACGTGCGCACGGTGGCGCACGAGCTCGGCGTGCGCTATGTGCTGGAGGGCAGCGCGCACCGGGCTGACACGTCGGTCCGGGTGGCGGCGCAGCTGATCGATGCGGTCACCGGCCAACAGATCTGGGCCGAGCGCTACGACCGCCAGCTGGTGGACGTGTTTGCGCTGCAGGACGAGCTCGCCCGTGCGATCGTGACCGCCATGGCGCCGTACATCGAGACCACGGAGCTGAACCGTGCACGCAGCCGTCCGATCAAAAACGTGACGGCCTACGAACTCGCGCTGCAGGCCCGTGCCCGCGTGCGCGAGGGTTTGTCGCGCTCCCATGCGGCCACCCGCGACGAGGCCATCCGGATCGCCGGACAAGCGTTGGCGCTCGATCCACGCTGCGGGATGGCGCTGCACGCGATCGTGGACGCCCACTCGTGGCACCTGTACTTTGGCACCGCCAGGTCGATTCCGGACACCCTGGAGGCCGCGCTGAGCGCGACGGCCAGGGCCCTGGCGATCGACAGCGCCGACCACCTGGCTTACCTCGGGCGCGGCTGGCTGATGCTGGTGTCGGGCCGGCTGCCCGAGGCGAGCGCCGATTTCCGGCGCGCTCTCGATCTGAACCCGAACGACCCGGTCGCGCTGGTGCGGCTCGGTATGTGCGAGGCGGTGTCGGGGGCGTGCGCGCTGGGCACACGGCGCTGCCTGGAGGCGCTGCGCCTGAGCCCGCGCGACCCTGCGCGCTTCCATCTGCTGGACAACCTGGTCTGGGCGCAATTCGCTTCCCGGGCCTACGCGGAAGCGATCGACACGGCGCGGCAGTCCTTGCGCGAGGCCGATTTCGCCGGCACCCGCCTGTGCCTCGTGCTCTGCCTGGTCGGCGCGGGCGATCTGCCGGGCGCCGCGATGGAGCTGCAACAGCTGCGCCAGCTCGCGCCCGCCATGGTGGAGGCCCGGCTCAGCGGGGTGTGGCTGGCCAGCGATCCGGACGTGCGGCAACGAGAGATCGATTTTCTGGATGCGGCCAACGGCTACCGCGCCTGAGTCGCTTCAGCGCTGCGCGAGCACGAAATCGATCGCCGCGCACACCGCCGCCACCTGCGCGGCGTTGCACTGCTCGGGCGTGACGCGCGGGCTGTCGGGGTAGACCTCGGTCGTCGTGGTGTAGCGGGCGCCCGTGATGCCGGCGCACAGGCCGAGCGACTTCAGCGGGTAGCGGATCACGCCGCGCTCAGACTGGGGCGAGCCGATGAGGCCGCCATGAGCGTCGGACGGCGCGATGTGCGTGACGCGCTCCACCGCCGCGATGATGGCTTGCTGGAATTCGGGCTGCGGGTTCTCGGTGTCGTCCACGAGGTAGAAGCCGTCCGGGATGTGCACGGGGGTGTAGGGCACACCGTCGCGCGCTGCCTTCGCCGGGCTGAACTCCGATGCGTCGGTGTCGGTGGTTTCGTGCAGGTCGATGTGCGCAGCGAACTGGCCCAGCAAGGGCGCCACCAGCCGCATCAGCGCGGCCGACTCTTGGGCCGCGCTGGGTTCCTTGAACGAGCGGTTGGGGTCGATGGCGTCGAAGTTCCAGCGGTGGATGCGTTCGTAGCCCCACGGGCTCACGCACGGCGCCACCAGCAGGTTCACCCGGCCCGCATAGACCTCGGCATGCTGGTCCAGAAACCGCAGCGCGCCGTGCACGCCGCTGGTCTCGTAGCCGTGCACGCCACCCGTCACGAGCACGCCCGGCAGGCCGGGTTTCCATTCAAGGCTCTGCAGGGCAAAGAGCGGATACACATCGCTCTCGTACAACACCTCCCCATAGGGCAACACCTCGAAGCGCGCA
>JAHIQV010000416.1 GCA_018903185.1 Gammaproteobacteria bacterium
CACCGCCGACAGCCTCGCCGCCGCCAGGAACAGCCCCCAGCTCGAAGTGTTCAAGAAAAAGGGCATCGAGGTGCTGCTGATGGCCGACCGCGTGGACGAATGGGCCGTGTCGCACCTGCACGAGTTCGACGGCACGCCGCTGCAGAGCGTGGCCAAGGGCGCGGTTGATCTGGGCTCGCTGCAGGACGACGAAGAAAAGAAAGCCGCCGAAGCCGCGGCCGAAAGCTTCAAGCCGGTGCTGGAGAAGCTGAAGGAAGCGCTGAAGGACAAGGCCCAGGATGTGCGCGTGACCACGCGCCTGGTCGATTCCGCGGCCTGTCTGGTGGTGGGCGAGGGCGACCTCTCCAACCAGCTCGCCCGCATGCTCAAGGCCGCGGGCCAGCAGGCGCCGACCAGCCAGCCCATCCTGGAAGTGAACGCCGAGCACCCGCTGGTGAAGAAGCTGGAAGGCAGCGCGCACTTCGACGACCTGGCCCACATCCTGTTCGACCAGGCGCTGCTGGCCGAAGGCGGCCTGCCGGAAGACCCGGCCGCCTACGTGAAGCGGGTGAACGCGCTGCTGGCCTGAGTCTCGCCTTCAACGAAAACCCACCAGCACGGCCCCTTGCTGGTGGGTGGGCGTCCGGCGTCACCGGATGCTCTGACGCAACATTCCCGACGCCTGTTCAAGGCCCCCATGTACGCGACGGTGCTCTCGCCGTGCCGTTCTTTCGGGCTGTCCTTCAAAGCGCAAGCCGCCGCTACCTGTGCCCCTCTTGATCTTGGTCAAGTGCATGCTGCTGGGGTGGGTGCTCAAATCCAAAGTTGAGCACTTATTCATTCATTTTGGCGTGGACTGGCTCGCTGTCACCCAGCTGTTCGGCAGCCTCTAACCCCATCGTCCGTGAGGAGCACCTGTTTGAACGAAGTGCGTTGTGTTTGTTCTTTTCAGGAGTTCTGAGCATGCAGCAGTGCGACTTTGGTGACCGTTTCATTTTTGATGACCCCAGGTACGAAGCCCTGGCCGCCGAAGGCGCCGCCAAATACCGGTTGGGCACACCGTTCAACCACATGGCTTTCGACAACTTCCTGCCACTGGATGTGGCCGAAGCCATGCTCGCCGAATTCCCCAAGGCGCAGGACATCGAGTGGCACAACTACAACCGTCCGGCCGAGCAGAAACTGGTCTGTGTGGACGAGACCAAGTTCGGCCCCGTCACGCGCAGCATGCTGTACCAGTTCAACTCCGCGCCTTTCCTGCGTTTCCTGGAAAAGGTCACGGGCATTGACAACATGATCTCTGACCCTTCGATGCGTGGCGGTGGCCTGCACCAGACCCCCAAGGGTGGCCTGCTCAAGCTGCACGCCGACTTCAACAAGCACGACGCCAACTTCCTCGACCGCCGCATCAACGTCATCTTCTACATGAACAAGAACTGGAAGGAAGCGTACGGCGGCAGTCTGGAGCTGTGGGACCAGGAGGTCACGAAATGCGAGGTCAAGATCCTGCCCATCTTCAACCGCCTGGCGATCTTCTCGCCGACCAGCAAGACGTTTCACGGCCACCCCGACCCGCTGACCTGCCCCGATGGCGACTCGCGCAAGTCGCTCGCACTTTTCTATTACACCAACGGCCGGCCCGCCAACGAGACCAACCAGTCCCACACGACGATCTTCGCTGAGCGGCCGCACGAAAGCATCGGTGGCATGCGCTGGCGCATCTCTCAGGACTACATGCCCCCGGTGCTGTTCCGGGCGATGCGCCGCTTCCGGGAACGCCATCTGGCCAACACGATCCAGAAGCGCGGCTGACACAGCCCGCCCATTGGCATGGCCCATGCACCCTGCAAAGGGCGCCTGGGCTTTTTCTTTTCGGCTCCCGGCATTTGCGCATGGAGCCCTGCGACAACGGCCGCCACGCCAGATGACTACACTCGCGCACAGGGACTTCATTCCGGGGCGCCTCATCGATGGCCCCCCTCCTTGTTGATAACGGCCACACCGTGCAATTCCAGCGTCCATTCGATCCTGTCGTCACTTTCCGAAACAGCCAGGGCGAGGCCGCCCGCGGAACGCTGACCAGCCTGCAGCGCCGCTCGCTGGTGATGGAGGTGTACAACCCCTACTCCATCGTGCAGGTCAGCGAGGTGCTCAGCGACCTGAACATCCGCTCCGGGGACCGCAGCATCTACAAGGGCAAGGCGGTGGTGGTGAGCCTGCTCAACACGGGGCTGATGGCGGTGGTGTCGGTGGCCCTGATCGACGAATGGAACGATCTGGGGGGCATCGGTCACAGCGCACGCAGCGTTTCCGAGGCGGTGAGCCGGTTTGTCGAAGAGTGGGAGTCGCGTTCACGCATCAGCGAGGCCTACCAGGTGGTGGTCAACGATTTGCGCGCCTACTTTTCCGAGGTCACGCGCTGGCTGGACCAGGCCGATATCACGGCCGGATTGCCGCGGGACGTGCATGGCCGCGTGCGCGATGAGGTTTTCTACGAAATCGCCCGGCCACTCATGAGCACGGTGCGCGAATACCTCGTGCGATTCGAGCGGGAAGCCGCCAAAGTGCCTCCCGAGCTGGAGTCGGCTCACCGCGCTTTCGCCCAGTCCGCCATTCATCCGCTGGTGTTGCGTGCGCCCTTCGTCTACCGGACCTTTGCCAAGCCCCTGGGCTACGCGGGCGACTACCAGATGGTCAACCAGATTCTGGGCGACCCGCGCGAGGGACCCAGCACGTACTTCGAACTGGTGAACTTCGTGTTCCTCCAGTCCAGCGTGGCGCAGGCGCACCGCAACCGGGTGGATATCCTGCTGGAGCGGCTGCGGACCCTGGCTGCCCAGGCCCGCGAGCAGGGCCGACCGCTGCGCATCCTGAACGTGGGCTGCGGGCCGGCGGGCGAACTGCAACGCCTGGCCGCCACCGACCAGCCACTGGACCACCTGGACGTGGTGCTGATGGACTTCAGCGACGAAACCCTGCTCTACACGAGCCAGCGGCTGATCGAGACGGCTCAGGCCGCCGGACGCGAACCGCTGAAGGTGACACTGCGCCACGAGTCGGTGCACCAGTTGCTCAAGCGCTCGTCTCGCGACCAGGGCATTGCGCTGGACGAGCAGTACGACTACATCTACTGCGCCGGTCTGTTCGATTACCTGGCCGACAAGGCCTGCGCCCGCCTGATCGCCTACTTTGACAACCACCTGCGACCTGGCGGGACCCTGCTGGTGACCAACGTGCATTCCAGCAATCCAGAGCGTTTCTGGATGGAGCACTTCATGGAGTGGTACCTGATCTACCGCGATGAAGCGGGGCTGACGAAACTGTTCCCGCCGACGCTGCCCGATGTCAAGACCTACACCGATGCGACGGGCGTCAACCTGTTCGCCGAGGCGGTCAAACCGCTGTGACGCCCAGGCATGACCGGTAACCTGAGCCCTGGCCAACTGCCTGCTTCCTACGAAGAGGCCACGCACCGGCATCTGGTTTATTACAGCCGGATCACCTGCGTGCTG